>DCUI01000202.1:0-57683 GCA_002327785.1 Phycisphaerales bacterium UBA2218 | reverse complement strand
TCGTAGGCTTCGAGATTCAGAGGATCGGCCAGCGCGACGGCCGGCTCGCCCTTTTCCAGGAGGATGGGGATCGCCCGTTGCCTCTTGAGGAACTCAAGAGGCAGCCGTCTCATCAGTTCCGAGTTCAGTTGTTCCGGTCGAATCTGATGACGTTGTCGATTCTCTGTCTGCTCGATCAATCCCTGGCTCACCCGTCGGCCTCCGCACTCGATGTCACTTGTTTTTGTCAAGAGCCGGAGCCATCTCGTCCCTTTTTCTGTTCGTCATCTCCAACAGATCGTCCTGCGTGGACATGATGTACGGCGTGATGAACAACAGAAGGTTGGTCTTCTGAACCAGATCCCGCTGCGACCGGAACAGCGGTCCCAGCAGAGGCAGGTCGCCCATCAACGGGACCTTCTTGACCGCGCGGGTGGTGTCGTCGCGGATCATGCCGCCGATGACGACCGTGGCGCCGCTGCCCATGGTGACGACCGTCTGGGCAGTTCGTTTGGCCGTGACCGGGGTATCGGCGGAGAGCGTGCTAACGTCCTCGATCAGCTTGGTGAACTCGCTGTCGACTTCGAGACGGATGAGTCCGCCTTGGCTGACGTGGGGCGTGATCTCCAGTGTGATGCCCACGTCCTTGTACTCGAAGCTCTTGATGACCGTCGGGGTGATCGGATCGGTGCTCTCCGTGATCCTCGACTCGGTCACGAACGGCCGGTTCTCGCCGACGACCATTTTGGCCGTGCGGTGGTTCGAGGTCAGGATCGACGGCGTCGAAAGGACATTGACGCCGGACTCCTTCTCCAACGCCTGGAGGATGGCCCCGATCTGCAGGCCCCTGTCATTCGTTCTCCAGGCCCCGATATTCAGCCCCTCCGACGTGCCTGAGAGAAAGTTCACCCGCGGACCCAGGTTGGTCATGCCGAACCCGCGGATGCTGTCCGATATCACGGTGTCCATCGTGGCCCAATCGACGCCGATCTCTTTGAGCGATTCCTCTGTGACCTCCAGGATCAGCATCTCGACGAGGACCTGCTCGCGAACGATGTCGAGCTTCTCGACGATCTGGGAAACCACCTCGAAATCCTGGGGCGATGCGACGACCACCAGGGCATTCGTGCTTGGATCGGGAGTGACCTGAATCTGTTGGGCGCCTTCGGTTGCCCCGGTCAGCCTCATGCTCGCCAATGCCTGCTCCAGGGACCGACCCACCTCGTTGGCGTCGGCGTTCTTGAGGTAGACCACGTGGACGTTGTTCATGCCCACCGGCCTCTCGATATCGAGCTGCTCCACGAGCTCTCGGACCGTTCCGGCATCCTGCTCGCCGGCGATGACGATGAGGGAATTCGTTCGGTCGTCCGGCAGGATTCTGGGTCCGTTGCCCGGTGCGGCTGCCGCCTGAATCCGGCCGGGCTGCGCCGCCACCCCCTTGCTCTTGTCGAGAATCCGCGTGATCTGCTCACTGAGCACTTGCGCAGAGGCGTGGACCAGCGGGAACAGCAGGACCTTTTCCTTCGAGCCCGCGACGTCGAGTTGTTGGATGATCTGGGCGACGTGATGGATGTTCGCGGAGGTGTCCGTGATCATCAGCGAGTTGGTCCTCGGATAGGTCGCCATCTGGGCGCCCGTGGACAGGATGGGCTGGATGATCTGGCTGATGTCCGACGCATCCGCATACTTCAGCGGCAGAATCTGTGTTACGATCACATCGGCCTTTGGGATGCCGGCCGGATCGGCGCCGATCCGCACCTGCATGTGGTTCTTGACGGCCTCTGCCTTGGGGACCACCTTCACGGCGTTGTCGGTCTCGACGGTGGCGTACCCGTTCACGGCAAGAATCGACTGCAGGAAGGCGTAGATGTCGCCAAGCCGGATCGGCGTCGGAGACATCACCGTGACCGTGCCGGTGACTTGCTGATGCGGGATGAAGTTAATCCCTGTGATGTCGCCGATCGTCTTGAGCACGGTCCGGATTTCGACGTTGTCGAAATTGACGGAGACCATTTCGTCGGCCATGCCGGGCCGAAGCAAAGGCATGGTCCGGGGCGAGGGAGCGGCTGTCGGGGATTGCTGGGCCACGGGTTCCTGCCCTTTGCCGGCGACCTGCGAGGAGAGCTCGACCGGACTGATAATCTCTTTCTCCGCGAGCCAGCCTGGCGCACGGCTGTCGCGGGCCAATCCCCCGTCGCCCTTCTGCGGTGCGATGAGGGGCTGCGAGATGCGCTGCGGGGCGGCCTCGGTTGTCTTTGCCTCCGGAACGACGGGCTTGGCCTTCGGCGTATCGTTCAGGGAATGCGCAAAATCCGGTTGCTGCTGCGCCAGCTGCGGCGAAGCGGCGGGCGCCTTGGCGGACGTCTCCCGCTGTGTCTGGCAGCCCGTCGTGGCCGCCAGGGTCCATAGTGCCATGGCCAGCAGGGCCCCCTGTCCGGCGAGACGACCGCTTCGCAAGTGTACTCTGTCGGGATGTCTTTGCGTGCTCAAGGTACCCTCCATCAGGGCCCCCAATGCAATACGTCGCAGTTGGGCGCCCGGTTGCTATAGATCGAATGACAGATCTTTGCTCTTGCCGTTACGGAGTAATTGAATGTCCACCTTCGATTGCGTTCTGGCCTTCATGAGAACCTGGAACGCCTTCTGTTTGCTTGTCATTTGCTGGCCGTTGACGTTCCGAATGATGTCCCCGTTCTTGAAGCCGAACATCTCAGCCATCGGGATCTTGTCCAGGCCGGTGATTCGCAAACCCTCGGTTCGGTTGTTCTTCACGTAGGGCTCGATGGTAGCCTTGCGGAAGACCTCCGCGACGTAGTCCGCCTTGACTGTCGGGAGAGCCGCCTGCGTGCTCGCAGGGGCGGTCGTTTGTTCGGTTGGCTGTTCCGTGCTCTCGGAGGACTGCTTGTTGCCGGCTGCGCCGGTGTGCAGTCGCAGGATCAATTGCCGGCCCTCGTGCCGCAGCACGACGGCATCCTGTTGGACAGCCTCCACCTTGGCCGCTGCGACTGTATCGCCGATTCTGTACACGCCCGTCGTGTTCGTCCTGGTGTTCTGGATGTTGGCGCGAGAGATCGCGGGACCGCCCGCGATGGCGCCGACCAGCCGGAGGCCCAATTCTTCGGCCGAAGGCATCGAGTCGAGGACTTGCGATCGATCCGGGTCGGTCGAAAGCCCGTTTGCATTATCCGGCTCGCAGAACAGGTTCCCCTGGAGAATCGTCGTGTAGTCGGAAGAGGACGGAGTCCTTGTGGCCGCCGGCTGCGCTTTGGCCGTGCGTTCGTCGCCTGAGACGATGGCCGGGGCGAATGCCCCGACGTGCAGATGCCCCGTAATGGCCCTGAAACCGGCGTATGCCAGCACGACGATGAGGGTGGCTTTGACCAGCCAGAAAATCTTGATGAAACGTTTCTCATTCATGGAAACCCTCGTCCGAACATACTTTTTCCACAGCGTTCTATCGTCCCGCGGTGGTTTGCACTTGATCCAATTAACGTCTGGGTGAGAGGCTGCGCGATCTGCCCTGATGGCGCCATCAGACGCCGTGTCTTATCGGTCCGCAGGTGCGGACTCCCTCAGGAAGTACCGATAAGCATGTCCGTGCCATGGGTCATGCCAGGGTCGCGGCCATGATCCCGTAGGAGACGTTGGCCAGACCGTGAAAGAGGATGGGAGCCAGCAAAGAGTGCGTTCGCGTGAACAGCCAGGCCATGAGCAGGCCGGGCAGAAATGTCAGGGCCGATACTATCTGACCCTGGACGGCGACGTGGGCCAGTGCGAAGCAGCCTGCGGAAACCCCGATGGCGATCCACCGTTGCGCCGGCTCGGACAGACGATACTCACGCAGCAGTCTCATTGCGTTGGCTTGGACATACCCGCGGAAGAATACTTCTTCGGCCGCCGCCACGTACAGGAATTGGTAGAGCAGCCAGGCCGGCCAGTCTTGTGGCCCTGCCGGGACCGGTCGCAGGGGAATCGGAAGGCCCGACGAGGCCAGCAGCCACAGACTGAGATAAACCACCGGCAGAATACCGAGGCACAGGGGCAACACGGTCCTCAGTGCGAGGCTGACGTGGTCGGCGCAGAGCCCGACAAGGGGGAAGTCTCTGCGGGCGATCCACGTTGGCGTCAGGGCGGCGGCGACTAGCGCACAGGGGATCAGGAGCCACTGGAAAGCGGCTGCGCCGTGCCCGTGGAGGACTCGAACGGCCACAATGATGCCGATGGTCACGGCGGTCGTCTCTACGGCCAGCCATCCCGAAGCCGGGACCAGGGAGGCAGGCCGAAATAGGGGCGCCGGCTCAGCCAGAGAACATGGGCCGGCGTCGTCGCACTGATGCCGCAACTGGTCCAGGGACTGACTCATGATTCGATGGTTCTCATCGCCCTTTTTCGATCCCTGCGCCGCAGGATCGCCATGGCCACGGCCACTATGCCGTAAGGGACGAGCAGGTGCCTGGGCGAGCCGCCGCCGGACGTGGAGATCGAGCACCCGCCGCCGTCATTGCTGCTGAACGCCATCACCGCGGAATCGTTGGCGACGACGTAGTACGGAGTGAAATGCACGGTCTTGAAACGCAGGGCGTACAGGGTGGCGGTGATCGTGATGTTCTCGATGTCGGTAATACCCTGCTGGCTCAGTGCCCCCGTGAGGGAATTGTACCAGTATGCACGGGCCTGATGGTTCGTGTCGGTGACTGTGTACGGGATCGTCACCGTCACCGGCTGAGCGAAATCGATGCCGCTGGGTCCGAAGTCGTAGCTTCCCAGACAGTCGCTGGGTGAGATCAAGGGATTCAAGATCTTCGAGATGGTTATGCGGAGGTCCGCCGGGCAGGCGCCTGCCGGTACGACAATGGAGACATCCTCGGTGTGGGTGATCGTCGTCGGGTCCGCACCGATGGTTGCTCCCGTGGCGGCGGCCACCATGGCCGAATAGAGGGGAGTCGGATCGATGGACGTCGTCGCGGCACAGTAGATCTCCATCGTGGTGTTGCGGTCGTCTGTCCAGACGATGTAGGGCTGATTGGCCGTGGTTACGGAGATCGCCGGCTGGCCCTGGTTGGCCCCGCTGCCGTCGTCTCCCACGAGGACGTTCGTTTTTGCGGTGCCGGAACTGAGCTCGGCAAAGTATACGTCCGTATCTGTGCCGTAGAGACCGACGTTGCGGGTGTCCTGCCAACAGGCGAAGACCGTGCCGTCGGCGGCACACGCCAAAGCCGGATCGGTCTGGGCGGCGCCGGAGGTGTCGTCGATGATGTTCACGCCGGTCATGGGGCCGGTCGGCAGCCCGTTCGACGATGCGTAGTAGATGTCCGCGTCGCCCGAGGTGCTATCGACCCACACCAGATGCAGTGCCGAGCCGCCCGGCGTTATCGCCAGAGCCGGATCGGTCTGATTGCCGGGTCCCGTGACCAGCGCGAGGTTGGTCCAAGAGGTCGTGGAGGCCGCCCCATAGATGTCCGCCTGGCCGGCTCTTCTGTCCGTCCAGACGAGATAGACTCTGTTTGCCGCGTCAACGGCCACGTCCGGCGAGGTCTGATCCGCCGCATCCGCCGTGATTCTCGATGTGGTCACACTGGCGAAGGCATTTGTCGAACTGGCCACATAAATATCCTGATTTCCATTGCGGTCGTCCTGCCACGCCACATAGACCCGGCTGGGCGATCCGCCATCGACCGCTGCGGTCGGCGCAATCTGGTTGCCGTCGGAATCCGTGATGAGGCTCTCCCTCGCGAAGGTCTCACCGTTGGAGCTGGTGGACCCGAAGATATCCCAGTGGCCTCGACGATTATCCTGCCAGACCACGTACAGCGATCCGTCCTTGCCCAGGGCGAGATCGGGGTCGCGCTGATCGCCGGAATCGGTAGTGATCTGCACGGGCGTTTCAAAGGCCTCTTGCCCCGCGGGCAGTCTGGCGACGTAGATATCCCTGGCGTTTTCAGGACCGGCGTGCCAGGCCACCCAGATATTCCCTGCGGCGTCGCCCACCGTCACGGGTCTCCCCATGGCGGCTGTCCCCGTCTTGCTGACCCGCTTGTTGCTGCTGAAGGCGCGCATCTCGGTTGCGAACGAGTACGAAGCCTCGTTCATGACGTTGCCCGCGAGGTCGGCGGCGTTGACCGTCACCGTTACCTCATGATCGAAATGGAACATCTGGTCATGTTGATAGATGAATTGATAGTTGTTTCTGACGCCTGATCGGCTGCAACGCCCGGATGCGCTGGTGTATACGGCGGTATCGCCCTGGTATACGACCTTGCCATCCACGGCGATCCGGACGGACCCGGCGTCCACGCCTCTTCCGGCATCCGTCACGTGAAGCGTGATCAGGTTGTTCAACGCCACCTGGATGGCCCCCGGGGCCGGTGATTGTCGGGCCACGAGCGGGGCCGCGTGATCCGCCGAGGTGCTCACGACCGCGACGGTGATCGTCTCGGAATCGGTGACCGTGCCGTCGCTCACGGTGAACGTGATTTCATGGGAGCCGACCTGATCGACCGTGGGTTTCCAGGTGAAGTTCTGTCCGGAGAGATTTGCGCCGGCAGGGAGCCCGGCAGCGGAATACGTCAATCCGGCCCCGTCCGGATCGGTCGCCAGGAGGGTGAAGGACAACGTGCTGTTCTCATCGACCGACCGATCTCCGATCTCGGCCAGCGTGGGCGGCCTGTTGACGTTGACGACGGAGATCGTGATGGTCTGCGAGTCCTGGGCCCGACCGTCGCCGGCCATGAATGTCACATTGTAGGTGCCCGCCTGACTGTAGGTCGGGGTCCAGGTGAATGTCTGCCCTGTGAACGTCGCGCCGCTCGGCACCCCCGTCGCGGAGTACGTGATCGGGTCGCCATCGGCGTCGGTCGCACTGATCGAAAAACTGATTGGCTGGTTCTCATTGGTTGTCTTGTTGCCGATGCCGGCCAGGATGGGTGCGGCGTTCGGCCGCTCCACGGTGATCGTGATCGTCTCGGAATCCTGGGCCGAGCCGTCGCTGACGGTGAACGTCACCTGATAGCTCCCGAGATTTCCGGATGCCGGGGTCCAGGTGAAGGTCCTGTCCGAGAATACCGCCCCGCTCGGAAGGCCGGTGGCCGAGTAGACCAGAGGGTCGCCGTTGGCGTCGGTCGCCGTGACCGTGAACGTCAGAGTCTGGCCCGGAGTGATCCGCTTGTCTCCGATGAGCGACAGGACGGGGGCATTGCGGTCGCCGGTCTGGGGCCAGATGGGACCGCACTGTGACCTGTAGGCATCCCACATCCTCACCGTAAAGGCACTTGTGGATCGCGGCAAGCCTGCGCCTTCTCCCCCCGGAGCGGTAAAGGCCATGTACCGGTCGGTGTAGTCGAAGTAGGCGTCATGGTTCCAGAGCTCTTTTGCGCCATCCACGAGCAGGGCCGCCAGAGCCGTGCCGTGAAAGGGAGGACAGGCCACACTGCGATAGATAGTGGGCAGCCACTTGTTGGATGTCGTCGGCACATGTGCGTGCGCGATGCCCCATTCGGGCAACCCGATGTCGGACTCGGCGTAGGGAATTCTCTCGGTGTCTCGCGAATCGGGTTTCCAACTGGGTCCGCTGGTGATCGCAACATCCAGAGAGGAGACGTAGAAGGTCTGATCGTCTTCGCCGAAGTGAATGTAGTCCGGGGGGCAGTTCCCGGGCCCGTAGCCGTTCTGGTATAGATAGTCGCCCGACTTCTGCCCGATGGCCTTCATGTCCGGATCGTTCAGCACCATGCCCGCCAGGAGGATGGGCCACTTGCGACCCCCTCCGTGCCCTCCCTCGCCGACCCAGTTCCAGAGACCTCCATTGAAGATGACCCCGTACAGATCGATGCCTAACTGAACATAACGGCAAAGGAGACGTTCCTTCTCTGCCGGGGTGAAGTTCAGGTGGAGCATCAAGGCGCCTTCGCCGATCGCGGTGTGTATTTCCCGCCCGTAGACGGGCATGTTCAGAGTGGGAAACAGGGCGGTCGCAGTCCACCCTCCCCTGTGTTCAATCCAGGGGGCTGCGAACTTGGCTTCCACCGAAGCCAGTGAAGGGGTGTTCGAGACTGGCTGGAGACTCTTGAGCAGTGAGTAGTTCAGCGCGGTCTTGTTGAATTTCACTGTTTTGTCCGTGCCGCAGTATGGAGGTCTGAAGCTCCCCGGGGCGGCTGCGGCAGGCAGCACCGTCAGGATGGCGGCACGTTCCAGTTGCGGGATGGCGCCGGATGTCGCACGACTGATCGTTGATACCAGAGAGGAGTGGGCCGCAAGAACCAGAGGATTGTTCGGCGATCGTCCGTAGGCAACGTTCAGAGCAGCCGAATAAGTGTTCGAGACCATCGCGCTGTCGTAGCCCTGCGTGCCTATCTTCGGGGAGGGATTCACCATCGAGCCGTTCTTGATCCGCCCGTCGGCGGATACGGATTCCGGGTCGATCTTGGTGAGGGTCACCGGTCCGATTACCCAGAAATCCCCTGTGACGAACTGCCCGATAATGTAGTCACGGTCGAACTGCCAGGTGATGCCAAACTGCTGGACGATGTTTGCCCTGTAGGAGACCTGATCCGGCCACATGGCCGCATAGGTGGCGGCGTCAGCGTGTTGAATCACCACCACGTCGCCGTTGCTCGCGTGCGACCGCACCTGGTCCATCGTGGCCCAGGGTTGGCTACTGGTCCCCGGATTGGTTGCCGCGCCGGTGGAGGTGTTCAGATAATATGTCGCCGCCTGGACGGGGACCGCGATTACCGCCACGATCAGCACGAGACTGCACTGAATCGAGGTGGCGAAACGCCTCCTGAAATCGTTCGTTTCGCCCTGTTTGTCGTGTTGTCCGCCCAAATGCGTGACTGTCATACTGTACCCCCAATAGCGTGTGCTGACAGGATGCTTCGCCGCACAAGCGTCGATCTTAGTAACTCCACCTCTATTACATTGTAGCAAACGAATCACCAGATGGGCAATCACATTGTGTGCGGGGGGGGGATGTGGCGGGCTTGGGCGCTCTGTGGGGGGCGTTTTTGGCTTGAGTCGTTCGCGTGGCTGGCCGATAATGGTTCCGTGGCAATGCTCTCAGATTGTCGGCCTGGATTGCCGAGCCTTGCGACGGGTCCGGAGTCCGGCTGTTTCAAGCCTTTTATCGGTTTGTGAGGTGTGTCGAGGGATGATATACTACTCCGAGAGTACTCATATAGGCATATTCCTTTGGTTGGGGTGAAGATCATGCATTTGCGGCGCAGCAATCCGTCTGATCTCCTTGCGAGCGGATCCGCTTCGGTCCCGGTGGCGGCGGCCGTCAGTGTGGTGCTGTTGGTTGCGGCGGGCGTGGCCTATCGGGTTGCTGCCTCGGCCTGGGACAAGAGCCCCGATAAACACATAGACCTGCCGGTCCCGTTGAAGGAGATTCCCAAGCAGATCGGCGGTTGGACAGGGGAGGAATTGGAGATTGAGGCGGGTACCGATGCATACATGAGGTCGCGTTTTGCGGATGACTATGTGAGCCGCAAGTACGTGAATCCGTCTGAGCGGCTCATGGCGGATGTCTACGTGGTGTACTGCTCCACGCGTCCAGCCGCGATACTCGGCCACAAACCACGGATTTGCTACCCTGGAGGTGGTTGGATATGGGACGACACAGCACCGTCCGAGTTCACGACCCGATCCGGCAGGATGATCGGGTGCCTGATCCATAGCTTTCACAGGCCGCCCCCTGCCTACCAGCAGATCTACGTGCTGAATTTCTATGTGCTCAATGGTGGGATCGTGCTCAGCGAGAAAGAGTTCTCCAGTCTGCTTGACCGAAGGCCGAATCTGTCTGGGGACATAGCCCGATATGTGGCCCAGGTTCAGATCAGTTCGGTCAACACCGAATACCCGGCCAGAGTCTTGGCATCGCAGATGGCGGACATCATTCTCAGCTACCTGCCGGATCAGAATGGGCATGTTCCTGTGGCCGACGCCATGGCCGATTCGACTCATGCAGGAGGAGCGGCCGAGAGCCAACGGTGATTGTCTCCGTCTGCGTCGAACTGACGTAACTATAGTTCTAACAAGGGATTGTGTCTGTCTGTGGGATGTAACCGACGGGGACGGAGTCTGCCCATAGGATGGGATGTGGGTCGATAGGACGGATCCAGTGAACAGAGATGGTCTCACAGCCTTAGTCGACTGCCAGCCTCGTGCGGCATTGGCGCATCTACCGACACCGTTGGAGCGGCATGGCGATCTTCTGGTCAAGCGCGACGATCAGACGGGTTTGGCGTTCGGCGGAAGCAAACTCCGCGCGTTGGAGTTTTTCGTGGGCGAAGCATTGCGGCGGAGAGCCAAGGTCCTCGTGGTGGTCGGCTCACCTCAATCGAATTTCTGCCGGCTCACTGCTGCGGTCGCGGCCAGGCAGGGCCTGCAATGCCGGCTGCTGATCGTCGGCAATGCCAGGGACGGCCATGACCTGTCGGGCAATCGATGGTTGAGCAGCCTGTTCGGCGCAGAGCTGATCCCGGTGGACTCCGCCTCGGCGCGTGAGACAATCAGTGATTATTTGTCGCAGCTCCAGCGTGACGGCGTGCCATTCTACTTCATCGAAGGGGGAGGGCACGCCCCCGAGGCGTTGTGGGGTTACCTGCAGGCGTCTGTGGAATTGTTGACGCAACTTGGCACGGTCGGAACCATGCCGGACCGGCTGTTCGTGGCGTGCGGACGAGGAACCACGTATGCCGGATTCCTCCTGGGCTTGCGTCTTCTCGACTGTCCAATCCCGATTACTGGTGTGAGTGTCGCTCGCGATCAGAACCGCTGCAGGTCCGAAATCCACGACGTCATTGACCGGTTCTGCCGTCAATATGGGTTAAAGAACCCGGTGGTGGAATCCGATATTTGGATTGATGACCGATGGATCGGACCCGGTTACGACGCGGTGCCGCCGGAACGATGGCGAATCATCGTGGGACAGGCACGGCGAAGGGGACTGCTGTTGGACCCGATATACACGAGCCGAGCAATGCAGGCAGTGCTGGAATCCGTTCACCGGGCCGCGTGCAGGACGGCTCTTTTCATTCATACGGGCGGCCTGCCGGGACTTTTTGATGTGCGTCTGGCAGGCGGATTGGAATCGATCGCCGAGAAGAACAGCCTGCCCGTCGCGTCCGCGGGCAACAGCCAAGGACCTGAGCACGAGGACGAGAATTGAATAGACCATAGTACGGAGTGGCATTATATGAACATCCTGATCTCGTGTATCGGAAAACGAGGTTACCTGGCGGATTACTTCCGGGCGCACCTGGGCCCTGGGGACCGGATCATTGGCACGAGCAATACGCGGTGGACGCCGGGATTCGCCTCGTGCGACAAGGCATTCGTTCTGCCGGACATCGACACTCCAGAGCACATCCCTGCGATTCTCGACATCTGCAAACAAGAGAAAGTGGACGGTCTATTTTCCCTCTTTGACCCGGACGTTGAGGCCCTCTCCAGGAATCTGAATGCGGTTCGCAGCCTGGGCGTGGTTCCGATCGTCTGCAGTGCCGAAGTGAGCCGGGTGTGTTTCGACAAGTGGCAAACGTATCTTTTCTTGAGAGAGCATCAGTTCAAGGTTCCGACCACGTTCATCGACTTGGAGGAGGCGAAGGAGGCGCTTCGGCGTGGCGTCATCGCGTTCCCGCTGGTGGTCAAACCACGATATGGCTATGGCACTCGCCACACTTTTTTCACCCGCGACATCGAGCAGCTCGATGCCTTTTTTCACTATGTTCCCGATATGGTCGTGCAGCAGGCGATCTTGGGCTCCGAGCACAACATGGATCTCTGTCTGGATCTCGACGGAGAGGTGATTGCCGTTGTGGCGGAGCGCAAGTTCGAGCGGCATGGCGGAGAGACCGAGCAGGCCGAGGCCGTCCATGAGCCGAGGCTGATGGAGGCGGGCCTGCGTCTGGGCCGAACGATGGGCGCCCTGGGACACGTGGGACCGCTCGACGTCGATGTCTTCCTGCAAGGGGATACGGCGGTGATCCTGGAGTTGAACCCGCGGTTCGGTGGCATGTATCCCACGGCGCACTTGGCCGGGGCCGACTTTCCCCGGATGGTCCTGAAAATGATCCGGGGCGAACCGGTTCGGCCGTGCATTGGGGATTACCGAGCGGGGGTGAGGATGATGAAGTCGTATTTGATCGTCAACGGGCACCGGCTGTCGTCCGACGGACACATCCACGATGGACAAGATGATGCGTCCAAGCTCGAATCTACCGGGTTTCATTCGACGGTCTGAGTCTGATCTCAAAGGTCTTCATGGATTGTGTTGAGGCAATATGAGCGCATCTGAAGAGCGAGGGCACGAGCCCGTCTACCTGCGATCACTCGAGATGGACGATCTGCCGAAGATTCACCAGTGGCATAATGATCTCCACCTCTATGAGATCCTGGTCGGGGAGCATGGGCACGTGAGCCGAAGCGCCGTGGAGCAGTGGCTGCGTGGGAAAACGGCGTTTTCGAGAAATGAGCGATCCTGGGCTATCTGCATTTCGGAAAGTCACGAGCACATTGGCAACATATACCTGAAGGAGATCGATTGGGTCGCGCGTCATGCTCGCCTTTCCATGTTCATTGGCGATCCAGCCCATCGGTCGAAAGGCTACGGACGAGTCGCAGTTCGCCTCATGACCGAGCATGCTTTCAAGTGCTTGGGCCTTTTGAGGGTCCACTTGATTGTTCTGGCCGACAATGAGCCGGCGATCAGGGCGTACAAAAAGTGCGGATTTCAGACGGAAGGGCGTCTTCGCCGCCATGCCTACGTGAACGGACAGTTCAGGGACATGCAGTTCATGGGGCTCTGTGCCGACGACAAGGAGTCATAGAGTATCGGGGTCGTCAATGTGTCGAACGGGAAGTCGCGATGTTCCGGTCATTGGGAACGCACGCAAGGAAATTCGTCCTTTTTCCTGATGCCCATCCGGGTGCAAGAGGTGTGATAGAGTGGAAGTCACCAGAATGGAGATCGAAGGGCTTTTGCTGATTCGGCCGGACGTTTATCACGACGCCAGAGGTTTGTTCTTCGAGCAGTTCCATCAGGCCAAGTATGCAGGCCTCGGCATCGTGGCGAACTTCGTTCAGGACAACTGCTCCTATTCCCGTCGTGGGACCATCCGCGGCTTGCACTACCAGGTGGGTGATCGTCCACAGGGCAAACTGGTCATGGTTCTGCACGGGAAGATATTGGATGTGGCCGTGGACATCCGGTTCGGATCTCCGACCTTCGGACAGCATGTGGCCATCGAGTTGACGTCTGAGGATCCTCTGCAACTCTGGGTCCCGCCGGGTTTTGCGCACGGCTTCTCGGTTCTCTCTCAGGAGGCAGTCGTCTCCTACAAGTGCACTTCCCCCTATTGCGGCAATTTGGAGCGGTCCATTCGGTTCAATGATCCGGACCTGCACATCGATTGGCGAGTGACGGAGCCCATTCTGTCAGAACGGGACACCGGTGCCCCGCTATTCTCTACGATTTCCCAGGATTTTATTTACCCGTGTGAATGCCGGGCTTGACTCGTGCATCTTCCGGGAGGAGCTTCCATGAAACCACTTTACGTGACCAAGACATTCCTGCCTCCTTTCGAGGAGTATTGCGAGCTGCTTCGCCAGATCTGGGACACCCATCTCGTTACGAACGACGGACCGTTCTACCAGGAGTTCGAGAAGAAGCTCAAAGAGTACACGAAGCTGGGACATTTGGCTTGCGTCGGCAACGGGACTCTGGCGTTGCAGATCGCCCTTCATGCCCTTGAGATCGTCGGCAAGGACGTCATCACGACGCCGTTTACGCATGTCTCCACCTCGAATTGTCTGATCTGGGAGCGGTGTCATCCCGTCTATGCCGATATCGATCCAGGAACGCTGAACATCGATCCCGTCCAGATCGAGGCGAAGATCACGCCTCGTACGGCGGCTATCCTGGCCGTGCACGTCTACGGCAATCCCTGCGACGTCGATGCCATCGCGGACATCGCCGCGCGTCATCGCTTGAAGGTGGTCTACGACGGAGCCCACGCATTCGGCGTGCTCTGCAAAGGTCGTTCGATCTTCGGCTATGGCGATCTCTCCATGACCAGCTTCAATGCCACCAAGGGGTTGCACACGGTGGAGGGGGGAGCTCTCTTCGCCAAGGACGCGGAAACGATCCGGCAGGTCCGGAAACTGGCGTACTTTGGAATGGACGAGCGCAAGCAGATCGTTCAACAGTGGGGGATGAACGCCAAGATGATCGAGTTCTGTGCGGCCCTGGGGATCATCAATCTTCGCTATCTTCCCGCGAGCATCCAGCGGCGTAAGGCGCTCTACGAGCGATACCTGTCGCTTCTGGCACAGAATGAAAAGGTCCGTTTTCAGAAACTGACGGGTGACATCAACTATTCCTATATGCCGGTGATCTTCGAGAGCCGGGAATGCAAGCGCCACGTGCTGAAGGAATTGGCGAAAGACAGCATCTATCCGCGTGAGTACTTCTACCCGAGCCTGGAGGCCGTATTCAGCGACCGGATTGAATGCGAGGTCGCGAGCGACATCGCAGATCGCATCCTTTGCCTTCCGATGTCCGATTATCTGTCCATGGAGGACGTCGAGCGGGTCTGTGCCAACGTCAACGAAACCTGTGGAAAATGCGAGGGCGTGCACACCGCGCACGGCCTCTGAGAGCCCGCGACGGGTCCATGGCCGGTGAAATCGATTTGCATCCGATGCTCATACGACTCTACTTGTGTTATTCGATCCCACATGATGCGCGCGGCGCTCGTCTCTTCCGCGAGAGGTCCGATGGAGAAATGGTGAACTGCGAGAGAACGCGAGGACCGGCTCCCTCGATGACAGGAGAGTGCAATCCATGACGGACTCTCTGCGAAAGAAAGCCGAACGAGGCGCGATGTGGAGTTTCATCGATGCGGCGGGCAGCCGGATGGTGCAGTTCATCATCGGTGTGATCCTCGCTCGTCTTCTTCTGCCTTCGGAATTCGGCTTGCTCGGGATGCTGACGATCTTCATGGCGGTGGCGCAGGCCTTTCTGGATAGTGGATTTGGCGTGGCCCTCATTCAGAAGAAGGACGTCACGGAGGACGATACCAGCTCCGTTTTCTATTTCAACGTCGCGGTCGGGCTGGTGCTGGCGGGATTGCTGTGTCTGGCGGCCCCATGGATTGCCTCTTTCTACGAACAGCCGACGTTGTCCGCTCTGACCCGGGCGTTGTCCCTGATCCTTGTGATCAACTCCTTCGGAGTCGTCCAGAATGCCATGCTGGCCCGGAACATCGCTTTCAAGACCCAGGCGAAGATCAGTCTCCTCTCAACGTTCTGCTCCGGGTGTATCGGCGTGACCATGGCGTACCGCGGATACGGGATCTGGAGCCTGGTCGTACAGCAGATTGGACGCGCCATTGCCAACGTCGTGTTGCTGTGGGTGTTCAACCGTTGGCGGCCCCACTTGATCTTCAGTATCATCGCCTTGAAACGCATGTTCGTCTTCGGGTCCCGGATGCTCGCATCCAGCCTGTTGAGCGAGGTGTTCAACAACATCTACTATGTCGTGATCGGCAAAGTGTTCAGTCCCACGGATCTCGGACATTACTCGCGCGCCGCGCGCCTGGAAGAGCTCCCTTCCATGACCCTGACGGGTGTCGTGACGCGTGTGAGTCTGCCGGTGTTTTCCTCGATTCAAGATGACAACGCCCGCCTCAAGAAGGGCTTGCAGAGGATGCTTTCTCTTCTTGTGTTCGTCAATGCTCCCATCATGGTGCTTCTGGCTTCGACGGCCTCGCCTCTGGTGGAGGTGCTGCTCACCGACAAATGGCTTCCCTGCGTCGGCTACCTGCGACTGCTGTGTATCCAGGGCATGCTCTATCCCCTGCACGCCCTGAATTTGAATGTTCTCATGGCCAAGGGCAGATCGGATCTGTTCCTGCGTCTCGAAATGCTCAAGAGAGGGCTCACCCTCTGCAACGTCATCGTGAGCTGGCGGTGGGGGATTACGGCGATCATCCTCGGACAGATCGTGGTAGGCTGTATCTCCTATTTCCTGAATAGTTACTACAGTGGAAGACTCTTGGGCTATCCCGCGTGGAGCCAGTTGCGGGATGTTTCGATGTATCTCCTGTCGGCGGTCTTCGTCGGCGTGGGAGTCTATGCTCTGGGATTCATTGAGTTCCCCAGCATGATGTTGCAGTTGATTATCCAGATCGTCTTTGGACTTGCGGCCTATCTGGTGCTGTGCGGACTGCTTCGCCTGCCGGCTTTTGCTGAGAGCCGGCGTTTCATCACCGACAGGGTGTCCGCCCTGGCCCGATTCACGGCGTAGCGGGCCTGTCTCATTGCGAGGGTCATGGATCTATGGGTGAAGAGAACGTCAAGGTCAGCGTGCTGATGCTGACCTACAATCATGAACGGTACCTTGCCCAGGCGATCGAAGGGGTCCTGATGCAGAGGACCCATTTTCCCTATGAGCTGGTGATTGCGGAGGATTGCTCAACGGATCGCACCCGCGACGTGATCCGACAGTACTGGGAGAAATACCCGGATCGCATTCGGGTGTTTTTGAATCGGCACAATATCAAAGGCCGCCGCACTGTGGTGCGGGGCTACAATGCCTGCCGCGGTCAGTATGTGGCGTATGTGGAAGGGGATGACTACTGGACTTGTCCCGACAAACTCCAGCGTCAGGCGGATCTGCTGGATCGTCGGCCTGATTGCTCGATCTGTTTTCACAGCGTCACCATGATGTGGGACGACGAACGCCACGAGCCGACGGTATTCCGGCCGAACAATATCCAGGACACCTACGTCCTTGAGGATCTTCTGGAGACGAATTTCATCGGGGCATGTTCCCCGATGTATCGCAAGGGGGTCTTCGGGGACTTCCCCGCCTGGCACTTCCTGCCGCCGGTGGGCGATTGGTCTGTGCACATCATGCACGCCCACCACGGCAAGATCGCGTATATTGACGAGCCCATGGGGGTCTACAGGCAACATAGCGGCGGCATCTATTCGTCCCGCCCTGCATCGCACCGTTTGAAGGTCGCAATCGAATGCTTCCTTGTGTTCCGCGATGCACTCGATCACAGGTATCGCCGCTTGATTGCGAGGGAATTGTCGGCTTACTACCTCGAGCTGGCCCGAACACAGTTGAAAGAAGGCGACGTCTCGGCGGCACGCGATAGTGTGCAGAGTTGTATCCTCGAGAGTGTGTCCGGGGGCAGATGGCTCGGCATCCCATTGGTCAGAACGCTTGTGGAAGTCCATCTGCCCGGCCTGCACAAGTGGGCCAGGCGGATGTGTCGCCGGGAAATCCTCGGTCGGTCATAAGTTGCGCGGCCTTCGTCGCTCCGCGGGAATGTCCGGCCGTGCGGGGTCGCCGCGTTGAACGAAGGAATGCACGGGGTGGCGTGAGGAAGACGGCGTGTTCGTCAGTGTGACGATACAAACGTACAATCGCTCCGGGATGCTGGCCCAAACGCTCGAGAGTCTGCGGAAGCTTCGATGTCCCGAGGCTGTGGACTACGAGATTCTCGTTGTCGACAACAACAGCAAGGATGACACGCCGGAGGTGATTCGACGGTACGTTGACATGCTGGCCCCTCGCCTCCGCAGCGTGTTCGAGCCCCGCCAGGGCCTGAGTCACGCGAGGAATCGCGCGCTGGGCGAGGCCAAAGGGGACATCGTGTCGTTTCTCGACGATGACGTGGCCGTCGATCCGGGCTGGTTGCAGGCCGTCTGCGACGCGTTTGCGCAGCATTCGGCGTCTGTCGTCGGAGGCCGCAGCTATCTGGTCTATCCCACCGCAGAGGGACGGCCCCCCTGGTTGCCGGCCCACCGCGAGATCATGTACTCGCGGCTTGACTATGGCCCCGAGACGCTCGTCGGGACGGACAAGGAGCTGTTCGGCCTGAATCTCTCGGTGCTCAAGCGAGTGGCGATTGAGGTGGGCGGGTTCGACGCCTCATTCGGCAGGTGCGGCAACAACCTGGCCTGCGGGGAGGAAAAGGACCTGCTCGACCGCATCCGGCGGGTTGGCGGTATCGTGGTCTACGAGCCCAGAGCGGTGGTCGGCCACAGAGTCCCTCCTGAGCGGCTCACCAAGAAATGGCTGCTCAGACGCGCGTACCACGGGGCGATATCTGTGGAGCAGGCGTCCCTGGCCGGCGGGAATCGGCCCGAGCGAATGGGGACGCTCTTCGTGCATACGCTTCGCTGCTGGGGCGCAGTCGCAAAGGCCGTTTTCAACAGACGCATGTCTCCGGAGGATCTTTTCGAGAGGCAGTATTACGCGGCGGCGAACCTGGGCCGACTGGTGGCAGTCGTGAAACGCGCGTCGAAACGAGAGGGATGAGACAGACGCCCCCACTGCACCGCTCGTGCAGGAGAGGGCAGCCGTCGGAGGTTCGCAGTGCCCGAGGTTAGCGTCATCATACCCCTGTACAATAAAGGCAAGTACATCGGCAGGGCGCTGAGTTCGGTGTTCGGTCAGACCTATCGGGATTTCGAGGTCATCGTCGTGGACGATGGGTCCACGGACAATGGACCTGAACTCGTGCAGGCTTGTGAGGACCCGCGGCTGCGGATCGTGCGTCAGGCCAATCAGGGACCCGGGGCCGCCCGGAACCGGGGCATCAGGGAATCAACCTCGCCGCTGGTGGCGTTTCTCGATGCGGACGACGAGTGGATGCCCGGCTATCTCGAGCGAACCGTCGGAGCGCTGAACGATCATCCTCAGTGTGACGCCGCGACCTCAGCGTGCATCTTCGGGACCGAAACCGGCGGCGTGTCTCATTTTCGCCAACTGGGACTCACGGAAGGCCCGTGGAGCATCGACCTCTATCACGGCGACAGGGGACTCCGAGACATCACGTATATCATCCACTCGATGACCACCGTCTGTCGTCGGAGCATCGTCGAGAAATACGGCGGGTTCTACGAGAAGGACCGCTGCACGTATGGAGAGGATCGGTATCTTTGGCTGCCGGTGCTGTTCAACCACAGGATCTACATCATCATGGAGCCGCTCGGCTGGTACCATCAGGAAGCATCTGAATTGGGCGTGAAACGCGCGAATCAGCGGCCGCTGGAACCTGTCTTCACGGACCCCGAGCCGATTCGGCATCATTGCCTGCCGGAGCGGCGACATCTGCTGGAGAGATCGCTGGCGCGGTATGCGCTGGCGACCGCGCACGATCTGGCTGCGGTCGGCGACACGGAGAGAGCCGTCTGGCTCGTGAGGCATTTCCCGGTGATGCGGCGGTTTGGCTGGGAGTATGCAAAGCTCAGGGTGAAGTTGTTTACCCCCGGGATGGTGCCGTGGGTCCGGAACCTCAAGAATCTGCTCAAGAGAGTGCGGTGATGTCCGAGGACAAGGACATGATGAGCGGGCACCAGGTCTCATTCTGTGGAAGGGAGCGATCATGCACGTCTGTCTCCTGAGCATGGAATGGCCGCCGTACGGGTGCGGTATCGGATCATACATGTTCAATCTGGCCCGCGGTCTTGTCCAGGCCGGGCACCAGGTGACCGTCATCACCCACGATCAGACGCCGGTTGCGTGTTCCGGCGTGCGCGTGCTGTCTGTTCCTCTGCCCGATTCCCGGCGGACGATTCTGGCCCGAGCGAAGAGAAACGTCAGACGGATCGTTGCGGGAATTCAAAGCCCGTGGTCATGGGAGGCGTTCCGACTATTCGAACAGGTGTTGGAAGATCAGCCGATCGACATTCTGGAAACCGCGGAATATGGAGCGTGGGGCTGGCACTTCCTGAAGAATGCTCGCGTACCTGTTGCTGTTCGGTGTCACAATCCGGCCCATATCTTGTGGTCGGCGAACCGGGCCATGGCGGGATCCTGGGAAATGCCGTCATTTCTGAGAAGACAGGACAGGCTCGAGCGGGAACAGGCTCATGCGGCCGACGGGATCGCCTCCCCAAGCCAGGCCCTTGCCTACCATCTCAGTCTCAGTTGGGTGATCCCTCTGAGCCGTTTCACGGTCGTGCCCAATCCGATCGATGCGGAGTTGTTCTGTCCCGGCGATGGGAACACGGAGAGAACGGAAATTCTGTACGTCGGCAGACTGGAGTACAACAAAGGCGTTTACGATCTGGGCGAGGCGGTTGCGCCGATTCTGGACGAGTTTCGCAACGTCTGTGTGCGTTTTGCCGGGATGGACCGGCCGGCGCCGCCGCATCTTTCTCACGCCGGTGAAACCGCGTCCGATGTCATCCGCTCTCTTGTGCCGGCACGGTTTCACGACCGTTTGTTGTTCACATCTCATGTGCCGGTCACCGAGGTCGTCCGGTTGCAGCAAAAGGCGCTGCTGGCGGTCATGCCGACGCGAGGATTTGAGAGTTTCTCCTATACGGTGGTGGAATCGATGGCCTGTGGGACTCCCGTGATCGCGACCCGGTGCGGCGGGCCCGGCGAAATCATCACACACGACGTGGACGGGGTGTTGGTTGCTCCCGGCAGGCTGTCCTCGCTGACGGACGCCATGCGGGGTCTTCTCTCGGACCCTCAACGTCGCTCTCGCTTGGGAGCGTGCGGCAGGCAGACGGTCGAACGCCGGTTCTCGACGGCTGTGGTCCTGCCCAGGATTGTGGACTGGTACTGCGAAACGATCCGGAGATTCCAGGGGGGACGCCGGGCGGAAAACCGCGAGACAGCGACAGCGGGGGGCGGCATTGATTGATGGACGCCAATGGACACCATCGTGGACGTCACGACGAACGGACCCAGGCCGGCCAGGTTGCCGAGTCGGACCGCTCGCAAGGGCTGGGGAACACCATCTCTGTCGTGATCCGGGTCAGAGATGCCGCGAAGGAATTGGACCGCTGTTTGTGTGCTCTGAAACGCCAGACGCTTCCCGACGCACGGATGCTGGAGATCGTCGTCGTGGACAATGAATCGAGAGACGAGTCCCGTACGGTTGCCGTGCGTCATAAAACCGTTGTCGTGGCCATTTCCCGAGCGGATTTCACCTGGGGCAGGGCCCTGAACCGGGGGATTGCCCGGACGCACGGCGATATCGTACTGCTGCTGTCGTCGGATGCAACGCCGGCGGACGAGACCTGGCTGAAGCACATGGTCGAGCCGTTCGCGGAGGCGGATGTCGCCGTCGTGTACGGTAGGCAACTGCCGTATCGCAACGCACCGATCGACGAACGAGTCCGGCTGGCCAGGACCTTTGGGACCAAACCGATCTCGCTGGATCGAGACGTGCACGCGAACAATCCTTCCGGAAAGGGCATGGGGGCATCGAACGCTTGTGCGGCGATTCGGAGGACCGCCTGGGAGGAACACCCGTATGACGAACAGATCTCCGGTGGAGAGGAAGGGCCGTTCACGAGCCACGTGTTGGCACGTGGGTATCGCTGCCTTTATCAGCCGTCGGCCCGGGTGTATCATTCCCATCGTGAGAATCCATGGAAAATGGCGTGTCGAGAGTGGGAAATCTTGGAAAAGAATGCCGTGTACGCCGACGTGCGCATCCGAGTGCGAACGCTGGTCAAATGGTGGGCCGGCGTAACGATGCGGCGACTTGTGAACTGCATCCGTGCTGATGCGCCGTGGTATCGTCGAGCCGAGGGCGTGCTGCGATTGCCTCTTGAACTGCCTGCTTACGTGGTTGTGGGGTTGTCGATGCTGCGTGAGCAATCCAGGCGGAGGGCAAGAGAGGTCTTCTGGAGATAGAATTCTGTCGTCGGCAAATGAACATGCATAGTCCGACCGGGCGCTGCCTGATCGCGGCCGGGCGCTGTGTGGGAAAGCGTGGTTCTTGACAATGGAACAACAAGCAACGATAACCGGGCTCTCTCTTTTCATCACGGTGGTCCTGTCCTGTGTGATGTTGGCGGTCCCTCGCAAGTACATCCTGGTGCCGTTCGTCATCGGGGCCTGCTGGGTCCCCGCGGACCAGACGGTTATGCTGGGGGAGCTGAACTTCCAGGTGCTGCGAATTCTTGTCGTCGTGGGAATCCTGCGGCTGTGGGTACGGGGAGAGATCATTTCGATCCGGTGGAACCGGTTCGACAAGTTGATTCTGGCCTGGGCACTCGTCGGCAGCGTATTCTACGTTCTTCAGTGGCTGACCATGTGGGCTCTCATCAATCGGTGCGGCCGCATGCTGGAATGGCTCGGTCTGTACTGGGTTTTCCGCCAGAGCATACGATCCTGGACGGACATCCGATTCGCCTATGTGGCATTCGCAGTGTGCGCCATCGCCATGGCGCCCTTTGTCGCCGCGGAGTGGGCGAGCGGGGCCAATCCGTTCGCGTCCCTGGGGCGCGTGACAACCGCTCTTCGAGAGGGCAACTTTCGGTGCCAGGCGACGTTCCCGCACGCGATCATGATGGGGCTGTTCTGGGCTACTCTGGTGCCGTTGTTTGTGGGATTCGCCCGGCAGGGACACAAGATGCTCTTCTGGACGGCGGTGGCGGCAAGTGCATTCATGATCGTGAGAACCAACTCGAGCACCCCGATATTGACGCTGGTGGTGGCCTTTGCCCTCTTGCTGGTCTATCGATGGCGGCATTGCACTCGCACGGTGGTATGGGGAATGGTGGCCATGCTGGTTGCCCTCGACATTGTGATGAAGGCCCCTGTCTGGCATCTGATCGCTCGTGTCAGTGTTGTCTCGGGTTCCACGGGATGGCACCGGTACGCCCTGATCGACGCCGCCATTCGCCATTTCGGTGAATGGATGTTGTTTGGCACGCATAGTACGGGCCACTGGGGGTGGGGGTTGCAGGACATAACGAACCAGTTCATCCTCGAGGGGGTGCGCGGGGGCGTGGTGACTCTCGCGTTATTCTGCGTGATTCTGTTCATCGGAGCCAGGGCGGCGCTCCGTTTGTCGCTGCATCAGGGGAAGAAAGACGAGCCGTATCTCGCATGGTGCATCTTCGTGACGATCATCGCCCACTGTGTGTCGTTCATCGGCGTGGCCTATTTCGGACAGATCACGATGATTTGGTACCTCCTGCTGGCCAGCATCGGGTTCTTCTACAGTCAGGCGGATAAAGCTCACAGACCTGTCGCGCGGACTGTAGCCGTGATGAGCCCGCAGCACGCATAGGGATGCTGCGTAGGGGAGAGGCCGCGGGACCTCTCCGGGAAAGCTGCTGAAATCAGTTTCGTTGGAGAACTATGAGCAATACGACCGGTTCAGAGCCATATCACGTGGTCGTTGCCGGAAGCGCTGAGGAGATCGGCTCGCTGCGCGCGGCCTGGAAAACGCTCTTGGAACAGCAGGAGTCTCCTGTCTTCAACGCCGAGCCTGACCGGTTTCTCTCCCTCGTCGGCACACAGCAGGATGCTCGGCCGCACGTCATACTCCTGACAAGGGATGGGCAACCTCTGGCCCTGGTTGCCGGCAGCATCGCGCGGACGCAGATTCGGTGCCGATTCGGATACTGGCGCATCTGGCTGCCGCACCTGAGATGTCTGTCGATCCTTTACGGCGGACTGTTGGGACAGGTGAACGAGGAGACATCGAGGGTGCTGCTGGACGAGATCCAGCGGCTGTTGGCCGCCTCGCAAGCCGATGTCGTGTTCCTGAATCATTTGAACACCGAGTCGGCCATGTACGGCGCGGTCATGTCCAGAATCCCGGGTTTGCGCCGTAGTCGGTTCCCACGTGTTGAACCCCACTGGGTGTTGACCGTGCCGGAAAGTCTTGATGCCTTCTACAAAACGCTATCGAGGGGCCACAAGGCCAATTTGCGCAACTACATGCGGAAGATGGACAATCAATACGCAGAAAGGGCCGTGTTCACGACGTACGTTCAGGAAGACAGCGTGGGTTCGTTTCTGAGCGCAGCCTCACAAGTGTCCGTGAAGACCTATCAACATGCACTGGGGACCGGGCTGCAGGATAGTGAGCAGACGCGGGACCTGTTGAAGGCGGCAGCGAGAGACGGCTGCTTTCGAGGCGACATTCTGTTCATCGATGGTGAACCATGCGCCTTTCAGTACGGCCTGATCTACAAATCGCAGTACCTTTTCGAAAAGAGAGGATTTGACCCCCAATGGAAGTCTCTGAATGTCGGTACCGTCCTGTTCCTCCATGTGCTGCGAGATCTCTGCGAGAGCGAGCCGCGTCCGCGGGTGATTGATTTTGGCTTTGGCGATGCGGACTACAAGCGAAGCTACTGCGACAAATGCTGGAATGAGGCGTCATTCTACGTCTTCGCTCCCAGAATCGTGCCCATTGGGACCAATCTGATGTACTCGGGTATGACGGGGCTGTCCAACGGACTGGCTCGCTTCTTCGAGAAAACGGGTCTGATCCGTCGGATCAAGCGGTTTTGGCGAAACCTGCTCCAGAAACAGCCGCGTGAGGAAAAGGGAGGACGCGGGGATGGATGACATGCGGAAGGTCGAGTCCGATCCGGCAGGACGCCAGTGCGTGCGACGTGCATCTGCACGCGACGTGGACGCCCTCATCGGGATTTGCAGGCTGGGCTTTCCGGATAGTCTGCGGTGGCAGGGCTTCAGGCCGATGGCGGGAGACTGGTGGAGGACCGTGCTCAACACAACCGCAGCCCAGACGTGGGTGTGTGAGGCAAACGGAACGGTCTGTGGCCTTTGTGTTCTTGTCGTGGACATCGATCTCTGGACGCGAGAGAAAGCGAGGAGAAGAGAGGCGCTGACGCATGTGCTTCTGTCGTCGTTGCTTCGGCCGAGGCTTGCCGCGGCGGGAGTCGCGAAGAAACTGGCCAAAGCGGCCGGCCGGAAGAGGGATCGGGCCAATTCTCCAACCGCAGCCACGTCCGACGTCGGAACGTGGATCGAATTGATTGCGGTGTCGCCCTCCATGCGAGGGTGCGGCGTGGGCAAGCGATTGCTTGGGGTCTGTGAGGATTGCGCAAGAGAGCTGGGGTCTGCCGCACTGGGGTTGTGTGTTGGGGCCGAGAACGAACCGGCAATCCGGCTGTATGAGGCGTCTGGCTTCGCCAGACTGTCGTTGACCGGTTCGGGTTGGGTTTGTGTGAAGAGACTGCGTCCCCCTGATCCGCACACGAATGCGCGCGGGGTAGCCGCCGCGAACGATCTACGGGCCGCACGGGAGGGGTGAGGGTTCGTATACGTCAAATATGGCGCTGATGGCAACATTCTTCTTACTTGCTGGGGCATTCGTTGCTGTGCTGTATCTCTGCGTTCCCTGGCTATACGGCCGATGGAGCCGGAAGGCACTGGAGCGACTTGCGATTCGCCGCAAGACCGTTGTTGTGACTTTGGATGACGGGCCGGGACGTCAGTTGACTGACGTTGTGCTCCAGGTCTTGGAGGCGGAAGGGGTGAAGGCTGTGTTCTTTCTGCTCGGGCGCAACATCCGCGGCAACGAAGAGATCGTCAGACGCATCCATGCCGAAGGTCATGAGATTGGCTCGCATTCGTACGACCATCTTCACGCCTGGAAGGTGGCTCCGTGGCGGGCTGTGGCGGATATCCGTCGTGGCCGCAAGGCAATTGATGATGCCCTGGGCGTGGAACGGGGCGAGTACCCGTTTCGTCCTCCATACGGCAAACTGAATCTCGTGACATGGGTCTATCTGCTCGTCACAAGGACCCCGATTGTCTACTGGACGATTGATTCGGGTGACACATGGAGCGAGGCGGCGTCTGATCACGGCAGAACGGGGCGCCTGTGCCGTACGAGGGGGGGCGGAGTGATCCTGATTCACGATTTCGATCGAAAAGCAGGCGAGAGGCATCGATTTGTCCTGGGTGCGTTGCGATCCTCCCTGAACGTGGCGCGGGAGTTGCGGCTCTCGGTCTCGACGTACTCGCAACTCATAAGGGGGCAGACGTGAAACCGCCGACGGTGTCTATCGTAATCGTCAACTGGAACACGAAGGATATCCTGAGAGGTTGTCTCGGGTCGATTTTCACGCAACGATCCGAGCTGGCGTGCGACGTGATCGTGGTTGACAACGCCTCGACCGATGGTTCTCCCCAGATGGTCGAGGAGGAGTTCCCGCAGGTCATCCTGATCAGGAATTCGGCCAACCGGGGGTTCGCCCCTGCAAACAACCAGGGCATAGCCATTGCGAAGGGACGATATGTCCTTTTATTGAACAGCGATACGGTGGTCTTGGACGGGGCCATCGAAAAAACAGCGGCGTTCGCCGATGCGCACCCCGAAGCGGCGGTGGTGGGATGCCGGGTCCTGAACCCCGACAAGTCGCTCCAGCCGACGTGTTTCATGTATCCTTCCGTGCTGAACTTGTTCCTGGATGCAATGCACTTGAGCAAGTTGTTTCCTCGTAGCCGGTTCTTCAGTCGCGAGCGAATGGCCTGGTGGAAACGGGAGGACGTGCGCGAAGTGGAGGTGGTCACGGGCTGTTTCATGTTGGTGCGACGGGAGGCCATCGACCGCGTCGGTCCCATGGATGAGGACTACTTCATGTATGGGGAAGAGACGGACTGGTGTTGGCGATTTCACCGTGCGGGATGGCGATTGATGTTCACTCCATCGGGCCAGATCATCCACTTCGGTGGGCAGAGCACCTCTCAAGTCCGGCCTCAGATGTTGCTTCAATTGCGCAGCGGAGTGTTGCTGTTTTTCCGCAAGCATCGGTCCCGGCCGGCCTACGTCGCCGCGTGTCTGTTCATGTCGCTCTGGTTCGCTCTGCGCGTGCCGCTGTGGGGAGCCAAAGCTCTTTTCTCGCGAACGGACAGGGCGACCTGCATGCTGCTCGCGCGCACGTATGCCCGGGGCTGGATTGGAAGTCTCGGTGGTTGGAGAACGTTATGCGCCAGGGTGTAGAAGGGTCGCTTCAGGAGAGCCGGCATGAGAGCGACGCCGTCAACGGAGGATTCAGAATGACGCGGCCGAATAGTCCTCGTTTTGTCATCATCACGGCCGCTTTCAACGAAGCGGGGCAAATCGAGCAGACAATCCGGTCCGTCGTGTCCCAGACACGGCTCCCGGTGTGTTGGGTGATCGTGGATGATGGGTCCACGGACCAGACCCAGGCGAAGATCGCAGCGCAGCAGTCGGTGTCTCCGTGGATCGTTTCCCACCGGCGTCACAGGCAACCTGGGCAGGCGTATTTCGCGAGCAACGTCTATGCCATTATGGAAGGCGCGGCGCAGGTCAGGCACTTGGAATATGATTATCTCGCGGTGCTCGACGCGGACATCACGCTGCCGGCCGACTATTATGAGCAGATCTTTGCCCGCTTTGCCGCCGATGCGAAGCTGGGGGTGGCCTCCGGCGTCTATGAGAACCTTGTGGACGGCTCGCTCCGGAAGGTCATCAATGACCGGCGGTCCACGCCGAAGGCCATCCAGGTCTTTCGGCGAGCGTGTTTCGAGCGGATCGGGGGTTACGTGCCGCTGAAACACGGGGGAGAAGACACTTGTGCCTGCATCATGGCGAGGATGCACGGCTGGAAGACCTGGTCGTTTCCCGAACTGAAAGTCGTTCATCGTCGCCCCACGGGCGTGGGCAACGCAAGGAATGTTCTGCGAGCACGGTTTGTGCAGGGCCTCGCCGATTACGGACTCTCGACGCACCCGCTCTTCATGCTGGGCAAGTCGCTGAAGAGAGGCGTGTTCGAGTCCCCAAGAATCCTCGGGGGGATGCTGCGTCTGGCTGGATACCTCTATGGGCACATCACACGGGATTCTCTCATGGTGCCGCCGGAGGTGGCGCGATATGCCAGGCAGGAGCAAATCCGGCGAGTATTCCACATCAATCGAATCCCGCAGAAGGATAGGGTGGGTTCAGAGGTGAAATAGATCCATGATGGCACGTACAGGAACGCATCTTCCCAAAGTTGCCTTGGTGGCCTCCGCCGGGGGACATCTCAGCCAGTTGCGGAGAGTCGCGAAAGCCTGGTCCGGGCTGCCCACGTTCTGGGTAACCTCGGGCCGCATGGTGAGCGGCTCGCTCGGCGAGAACGCCAAGGTGTACGCCGTGGGGGAGTGCAACCGTCAGCATCCGATGCGCGTGATCGGGGTGCTGGCTCGCTGCATCGTCATAGCCCTCAAGGAAAGGCCCGACATCGTCATCAGCACGGGGGCGGCTCCCGGTTGCCTGATGATTCTGCTGGGCAAGTTGCTGGGGGCAAAAGCCGTATGGCTGGACAGCGTCACGAACGTGGAACGGCCGTCCTTGTCCGGCCGGCTCGTGCGGCCATTCGCCGATCTGTTTCTCGTGCAGTGGCCGGAACTCGTCGAGAAGTATCCGAAGGCCGAGTATGTCGGGGCTGTGATATGATTTTCCTTACCGTGGGGACTCAATTCCCGTTTGATCGCCTGGTCGTGGCGGTCGATGAGCTTGTCGGTGACGGCACGATTGCCGAAGAGGTCTTTGCACAGATCGGGGACAGCACCTATAAGCCCAGAAACTTCAAGGCGGTGACTTCTCTCGACAAGAAAGCCTATGACGAATACTTTCTGAGCGCGTCCGCGATCATCAGCCACGCGGGCATGGGGACCATTGCGATGGCGCTCGACCATGGCAAATCCCTCCTGGCGATGCCACGGCGCAGTACATACAGGGAGGTTGTGAACGGCCATCAGGAGGGACTTGCCCGCAAGTTTGCCGCCTGTGGACACATCCTCGTCGCCGAGGATGAGAAGGAGCTGCCGGCGAAGGTCAGACTGCTCAAAGAATTTGTTCCGCGGCCCCGCCAGGTCGATCCGGACGCGGTGGCCCGGCGAATCGCGATCTTCGTCGAATCCATGAAAAACGCAAGGAACTCCACATGTCCCTCTTCTCGAAGCTGTCCGCGATAAGCCGCCGGAGGAAATACGAGCTTTTCCGGGAGACGATGAGGCCGACCGAGCAGATGCGCGTCCTGGACGTGGGGGCGCAGTCGGACTCGTGTGCAGGCGAGGCCCTGCAACTGGTGGATGTCTACCCCTGGACCTCCAGGATCTCCGCCCTCAATCTTCTGCCCGAACATATTGAAACCATCAAGCGTTGCCATCCCGATGTGGATGCCCGGGTGGGAGATGCGAGGGAACTGCCATGGCCGGACAAGTACTTCGATGTTGTGTATTCCAACGCGGTGATCGAGCATGTAGGTGGTTTTGAGGACCAGCGGAAAATGGCCGGCGAGATCATGCGAGTGGGCAAGCGATGGTTTGTGACGACGCCAAACCGATGGTATCCCTTCGAGTTTCACCTGCGTCTTCCGTTCGTGACATGGCTGCCGTGGCACGGCTATCTCCGGGCGGGGCGGCTGATGCGGTACAACCACGCCGACCGGAAGTACATGTTCGGCGTCCCGGTCGACGGAATCCGTCTGCTCAGCGCATCCGATTTGCGAAAGTGCTTCCCCGGCAGCCGGATCATCAAACAGCGGGTGACATTCATGGCCGAGACTCTCATCGCCGTCGGCGGAGAGGTGTAACCGAGTCTGTTGGCGGGGTGGTAAGATGAGACTGTGCGTCGTGGGTGTCGGGTATGTCGGTCTGGTGAGCGCCGCCTGTCTGGCCCGGGAAGGTCATACTGTCATCGGAGTCGACTCCAACAAGGCGAAAGTGGACATGATCAATGGCGGGGTGTCGCCTGTTGTCGAGAAGGAGACCTCCGAGCTGATCCGGGAGGCCGTGGCGAGAGGCGCCTTGCGAGCCGTGACGGATGTCGAGGAGGCGGTTGGGGTCTCGGAGCTGACGATGATTTGCGTGGGCACGCCGGGGCAGGCCAACGGCAGTCCCGATCTGCGATACGTGCGAAAGGTCTGTGCGGAAATCGGCGGGGCGTTGCGCCGCCGCGACGACTTCCACGTCGTGGTTTGTCGAAGCACCGTGTTGCCCGGGACGATGCGGGGCGTGGTGATTCCCCTTCTGGAAGAGCATTCTGGCAAGCAGGCAGGCAGAGACTTCGGCGTCTGCAACAATCCCGAATTCCTTCGAGAAGGCATGGCGGTCCACGATTTCTATCATCCTCCGAAGACGGTCATCGGCCAGATCGATCCCGCCGGCGGAGACCGGGTCGCTTCTCTGTATGCCATGCTGGATGCTCCTCTGCTTCGTACGCAGATCGAGGTCGCCGAAATGGTCAAGTATGTGGACAACGCCTGGCACGCGTTGAAGATCGATTTTGCCAACGAGATCGGGGACCTGTGCCGGGCCATGACGATCGACAGCCATGCGGTCATGGATATCTTCTGCCGGGACACGAAGCTCAATCTTTCCAGTTGCTACATGAAGCCGGGCTTCGCGTTTGGTGGGTCGTGCCTGCCGAAGGATGTTCGGGCCCTGACCCACCAGGCGCGCATGATGGACCTGGATCTGCCCGTTCTCAACGCCATCGTGCCGAGCAATCAGATGCAGATCGAGACTGCCCTCCGTATGATCACGGATCTGGGCCGCAGGAAGATCGGCATCCTGGGTTTCAGCTTCAAAGCCGGCACGGACGATCTTCGTGAGAGCCCGATGGTCGATGTGATCGAGCGGCTGCTGGGCAAGGGGTATGATCTCCGCGTGTATGACCAGAATGTCAACATGGCGAAACTGATCGGCGCCAACAGAGATTATCTCCTGAACCACATTCCCCATATTGCCAGTCTCATGGTGGGGAGCCTCGACGAGGTTCTCAACCACGGGGAGGTGATTGCGGTCGGCAACAAGGCCGCAGAGTTCGACGGCCTCGTGGAGCGACTAAAACCCAACCAGGTCGTGGTGGACCTGGTCCGCATTGCACCGATGGCCACTCGGGAAGGAAGGTATCATGGGATTTGCTGGTAGGTCCGGCTGACTGCCCGCCGTCGTTGCGAATCTGCCGGCCTCCATCGACGGACGTATCCGACGTGCATGTCGATTCATCCCCAAAGCGCAGACCATTTCGACGCCGACTGAAATCGAAATGGAGATTATGTTCGTGGCCCGACCGGCCGATGATACGGACGTGCCCTCGCCGGGCTTGTGTTTATATGGACCTTGTCTGCAATATGGCATGGGCCGTCGATGAGCGATTGGAAGGCGGCGGAATTGACTGGAATCGTCTGGATCGCTGTGTTAAGATATGTTCCGCATTCATGCATATACCCGCCGTGTCCGGGAAGCAGTCCGGGCTGGGTGTGAGGTCTTGACAACAATGGATTCTCGGATGTTCCGAGCAGGGCCCGGAAGCGAGTGTTTCGCCGGAGAGGTCTGGGATGCCCTGCGTTCGGTTGTGACCGGGAGGCATGTTTGCGTCGGGGGTGGGTGGCTACAGCGATCTGACCATGCAGTGGAATTGACCGGTTCCCTTGTGCAACGTCTCGGAGGACGGAGACGGCACGGGGGACGGCCGGTGCGATCAACGGAAACAAATGACCGATAAAGGCACATTGCAGGGGCTTGATATCCGCACGATAGTGCTCGTCGGCGGGCGGGACTTCGGGCGATGCCCATTGGCTGCGCGTCTGCCTGCCGCGCTTTGGCCGATCGGGGACAGATCGGCGCTCGTGCGGCTGCTGGATCATCTCGCGAATGAAGGGATCACGCGTGCGGTGGTTTGCTGCGGCGTCGAGATGGTGCCGGAGGTGGAGCGCGTCTGCAGGGACAGCCGGCTGACGGTAAAGATCGTTCCGGAAGAGTCGGTCAGTGGAACGGGAGGTTGTCTTCGAGACGCGGCCTCTCGTGATCCGGGAGATCTCATCATGCTGTTTTCCGGCAGCATGGTCTCGCCTCCTTGCCTTGGGAGTCTGATTGACGCGCATCGGTCCGGCGGCGCCGACATGACCGTTGTTTTCAATCCGGGACGACCGGACGACGGATTGCCTGGTCCCTCGGCGGAGATATTCCTGTGCGGCCCGCAGGTGCTCGGCCACATTCCCCGCGGCGGCTACTCCGACATCAAAGAGGGTGTGATCCCGACGATTTTGCGCGCCGGCGGGGTGGTTCGCCCGCATGTGCTTGCGCGGCGGGTCGGGAACTTCCGGAACCGCGAGGGGTATCTTGAGGCCATCGAGGCACTTTTCCATGAGGAGATGCTGGAGTCGCTGAGTTCCGGGGTTTGTGAAAAGGTGCAGGGAGGTCCGGTGCTCAAGGGGGCCGGCGCCTGGGTGCATCCCGGCGCCCGGATATGCGGACCCGTTCTGATGGGGGACCATGCCAAGGTCCGCGAGGGCGCCGTTGTGATTGGTCCCGCAATCATTGGGGAGGATGTCGTAGTGAGCGAGAACAGCGCGGTGGTCAGAAGTGCTTTGTGGACGGGAGCTTTTGTGGGCAGTTGCTGCGAGATTCGGGAATCGCTTCTGGACTGTCGTACGACTGTGCCGGATGGTGCCACTGTTATCGGCCGTGCCGTGACCGGCCAGGTCTCAGACGACAGGAAAAAGGATGAGCGGGTGCGAGTACAAGCCTCTGCGAGCAGGGTACATGACTTCCTGAGATCGTTTCGGGACCGTTGCGCGGAGGGATCGACCGGCGGCGCGAGACTCAGGCAGGAGCATGTGAAGGTCATCCTCGCAGGGGTGGCAGTTCTCATGGCTCTGCTTTGGTCTTACTGGCCCACGATCTCCGATCTGATCGGCGTGTGGCGGACGAGCGAAGAGTACAACTCGGGGATTCTCGTTCCCTTCCTGGCGGTCTATGTGATCTGGTCGCGCCGGCGGGAGATTGGTTCGGTGGCGCTCCGCCCGGCGTTGTTTTGGGGGGTCGGCGCTTTGCTCTGTGCTCAGGCGTGCCTCGGACTGGGGCTGTTCTATATGTACCAGTCCGGTGAGCGACTGTCGCTGATGCTGTCCATTACGGCGCTTGTGCTGTTGATGGCAGGCTGGCAGTACCTGAAGAAGTTGTGGCCGGTGCTGATCTTCTTGTGCCTGATGCTGCCCTGGCCGAATCGGATTCAGGCGGCGATCTCGCTGCCGCTGCAGCGATGGGCCACAAATTCAGCCGTCTTCTGCCTGGAGCTTGGGGGCTGGGAGATCGTACAAAGCGGCAATACCATCGATATCGAGGGTGTCCGAGTCGAGGTGGCCTACGCGTGCAACGGACTGAGGATGATCACTGCTTTCTTCGTGATCGGCGGACTGGTTGTGCTGCTGACGCGGCGCACGTGGTGGGAGAAGCTGATTGTCTTGGTGTCGAGCCTGCCGATCGCGTTGCTCTGCAATACGGTGCGACTGGTGGTGACGGCTGTGCTCTTCACCCGGATCGAAAGCAAAGTGTGGAGGGATTGGGTTCACGATTGGGATGGATACGCCATGATGCCTCTGGCGCTGGCGATGGTCGTGGGCGAGTTGTGGCTGCTGTCGCGGCTGACTACGCCGCCCGCGGAAATCGAGCCGGCAATTATCTCCCGGCGACAACCTCAGCATGTACCAGACCCTTAACAGTGGGAGAACAGATCTATGAATAACCTGGAGAAATATCTGGATCAGGTGATCGAGCAGAAGCCGGTCGTCTTCGAGCCGCCGGCCGAGATCCAGGAGCCGCCCACGACGACCGTGTTGCAGAGCGTGCGCAGGCGATGGCTTATCGTGCTTGCCGTCACGATCGTGGTCTGTGCGGTTGGATTGCCTGCAGTCTGGTTCCTGGTCGAGCCCATGTACGTCGTGCAGGGCACGGTGCAGATCAAGCAGGCCATCCCCAGTGTATTGACCGGCGAACTCCGGGCCGGCGAAGCCGCCAACTACGATCAGTTCGTCAATACGGAGGCGATTCGGTTGATGAACGATCAGGCGTATCTTACCAAGGTTCTCGACGATCTGGTGCCGCGGAGCCTGGCTTTCTTCAGCGGCAAGCCCCGTAGCCGCATCGAGGCGCTCATTGCGAGAGTGATCCCCAAGATGGGGAAGACCCCTCCCGAGGAGATCCTGAGAAAGGCGATCGTGGAAAAGGAGATTTTCGCGAACCGTATCGCCAATACCGAATACCTCGCCGTGACGATGAAGAGTTACAACCTCGATGAGGCCAGGATCATCGTCGATTCATTTCTGCGCTACTACGTAGCCCGGTCGAGGTCGGAGTCCACCTCCACGGAAAACGAGAGTATCTCCACGTTGCAGGATCGGCAGAAGGAACTCCAGACGGCGCTCGACAACGCACGCAGGCAGAGACAGAGGGCGGCGCAACTGAACGGAGCCGCAGTGCTTGATCCAAACGAGCGATTGGCAGCAGACCTGGAGATGAACCGGCAGAAGTTGCTGATCGCGGAGCTGACGCGGCTCGAGGCCCAGAAGATCAGGACCGAGGCCGACATCAACGCGTTTGATCCCAACCATGAGCCGAAAATGGCCCCCGAGGAGGTGGCGACGGCTCGCATGGCTTATGTCAGCGCAGACCCCATGGTCAAGGAGCTGTCCACCAACGTGGTCCAGATGGAACGGGATATGATTGTCGCCCGGCAGACGCAACTGCCCGCGTATCCGGCATTTCAACAGAGGCAGGCGGTGCTCGATGCGTTGAAACAACAACTCAAGGAAAAACAAGACGCTCTGGGGGAGGAGTTCGACAACAGTCGAACGAGGCGGCTGCAGGAGGTTGCCGAGCGACGAAGAAAACAGGCCCCGGAGGAGCTCAAGCAGATCGAGGCCCGGATTGCCCAGGTCAGCCAGATGCTGGAAGAGCAGAAGAAGAGAGTGACGAAAGTCGTACAGGACAGACTGGGCATCCAGGATCTCAACTTCGATCTAAAGCTGAACGAGGAGATACTCGATCAGGTGACTCGGCGTATCGGGCATCTCAAGATGGAGCAATACGGTCGCCACCGAATTGAGAATCCCGCTCCCGCGAGGATGGTGATCGAAGAGGACAAGCGGCTCAAGTTTGCGGGTGCGACGGTGTTCGGCGCCCTGGCGTGCGGGGTGGGACTGGCGTTCCTGCGGGACAAGATGGACAAGACGCTTCAGACGCCGGCGGACATCACGCGGCAGACCGATCTTCCGATTCTCGGGACCACGACGAGTTCCCGGACGGTCAAACCCGCGTTGTTCGCCGAGCAGATCGCCGGAGACTACCAGACGATCCGCACCAACCTCGGATTGTTGTACAACGGCGGAATGCCCAAACGGCTCGTCATCAGCAGTGCCGGCATGCGGGAGGGCAAGACGACCTTTGCCGTCAACCTGGCAACGAGTCTCGCCAAGTCCGGCAAGAAGGTGCTGTTGATCGATGGGGACCTCCGCAAGCCCGACATCGGGCACATGCTCAATGTCCTGAACAACGAGGGGGGGCTGCAGAACGTCCTGTTGGGAGAGGATCCGTCCGGGATCGTGTGTGTGTTGCCGACGAGCGGCCTTCACGTCCTGGCCGCCAACCCCCGTTATCTCGGCGACGCTTACGAGTTGCTGACCTCCTCCACGGCGGCCGAGCAGATGGAGAGGCTGACGCGCGAGTACGATCATCTGATCGTGGACAGTCCCCCGACGCTCGCCTTTCCCGACGCCTTGGTGTGGGCCAAACTCACCGATGCGGTCATCCTGGTCGGCTTCGCAGGGCAGACGACGGCGCCTGAGCTCAAGGAAGCGAAAGAGCGCTTTGCACGGATCCGGGCACGCATCCTGGGGGCCGTTCTCAGCAATGTCCCCGTGGATCAGGGCTTGTACCGCTATTCGTATACATACCGGGCGAGATCGACGCAGCCGGGCCACAAGTCCGGCAAACCGAAAAAGCTGTTGTTGACGACGCCTAGTCATGCGGATGGCGATCGCCCGCCGGATGCGTGAGTCGCAGCAGGGCAATGCACGATTGGAGCGTGATTCGATTCGGTTATGCAGTTGATTGTCGTTCGAGAGCGTGGAAACAGCAGCACCAGCGGCAGGATGAATCTGCTGCGGTACGCCCTTTCCACAAATCCTCTGAGCCATGTGGTTCAGGAGGGCTTGGATTATCTCTGGCGCTGTCGCCAGAGTGCGGGGCGCGCCGGCCGGGCCGATTGGAGGCATTGCGGGGATTTGCGATGGATCCTGCCCGGTGCATGGTGCGCGGATCTGCCTGCCGATTGTCTCTCGACGGTGTCGCACGATGAATTTCGTGCGGGCGGCACCCGCGGATTGAACGCCCGGTTCGACGACCGGTGGATTGTCGTTACGAACGGACGTTTTGGGACATGTGTGAATCAGCAACTCCTGGCACGCGTGACAACGGCAACGGCGGCGGATGTGATTGCCGTGAATGCGGCTTCGGATCTGCTCGCTTACCGCGAGCGAGTTCGATTCACGCCGGACAACGAGCTGGTCGGCTACCGGCGTCTGTTTGCGGATTGCGCCGCAGGCACGCGGATGCCGGCCTGCTGGCCTCACCATCTTCTGGTTCGCCCCCGGGTGTTTGAAACCGTCGTCAGGCCGAATCTGCTGGGGTGCTTCGATACGCTGGTCGAGAAATGCCGGGCTCAGGGCGTGCGGATGCAGGCGGTCGATGTTGCCGGATCGGCTTTCGATCTGGAGTCCGAAGAGGGAATTCTCGCTGTGTGCGGGGCGGGCCTGAGCGCGGACCGGACTCCCAACGAAGACTTGCGACACGCGGGAATAGAAGAAGCGGCGGCTCGCCGTGAGGATGCCCTTGTTTCCGAGCAGCCCCGGCTCATCGGTCCGGTGCTCCTCGGAAAACAGGTCACCATCGAGCCCGGTGCAGTCGTCGTGGGACCGGCGATTCTTTGCGACGGCAGCGTCGTCGGGCGAGGAGCCATAGTGGATTCCTCCATCGTGGGGGACCGCGTATCCGTCGAACCCGGTCAGGTGGTCCGGGGCTGTCTGGTTGTGGCCCCGGGACGGCACGGCGCGGAGGCGGGCGCCGGGAAGGACCGGAAGGGTGGATACTTCCGCGCGCATGCGTGTGCTTGCCAGGAAAACGCGTTCCGGGCATGGCCGACGCTCTCCTATGCCGTGTGCCTCAAGAGGATCGTGGACCTGTTCGTGGCTCTCGTTGTGCTGATTCTCTTTGCCCCCGTGTTTCCGGTGATCGCCCTGGCCGTGCGAATCAGCTCTCCAGGATCCATCTTCTTTCGAGACAAGCGACAGGGATTGCACGGCAGATTGTTCGATTGCATCAAGTTTCGCACCATGAGACAGGGCGCGGACAAGATCCAGGAAAAACTTCGGTTCGTCTGCGAGGTGGACGGTCCCCAGTTCAAGATGGCTGATGACCCTCGCATCACCACGGTCGGCCGATTCCTCCGGGAGACGTATCTGGATGAGATCCCGCAGTTCTTCAATGTGCTGTGCGGCCAGATGAGCGTGGTTGGACCCCGGCCGTCGCCGGAATCCGAGAACACGCTGTGTCCTTCGTGGCGTGACGCGAGGCTCTCGGTGCGGCCGGGGATCACCGGTCTGTGGCAGGTTCGCCGGACCCGTGCGGAACACAAGGACTTCCAGGAGTGGATTCACTACGATACGCAATACGTTCGGAATCTTTCGCCGGGGTTGGATCTGTGGATCTGCTGGCGGACGTTCCGAAGGATGGTGGAGAATTTCGTGAGTCAGTTCTGAGAGCGAAGCGCGAGCATCCTGCCGGATGCAGCGTTCCTGTCCGTCTCCTTCTGAATACAGACTCTCTCGGCAGCCACGCGAAAAGCTCCCACTTGTAGCTGGAAAGGGCGGGTCAATGGCAATGAGATATTTCAACTGGAAACTGGCGATCGTTCTGTTCGTGGCGGCGGTGGTCTTCGCGGTGGCCGCCGTCACGTTGCACCGCTGGCAGAAGAGCATGCGGGCCGAACAGGCGCTTCCGCGAGCCCAGAAAGCCTATGAACAGAAGGACTGGGATGAAGCAGCGGTGCAGTTTGGCCGCTATCTGACGATCAACAGCGAGGACACCGAGGTGCTGATCAAATATGCCAATGCTCAGATGAATAGACGTCCCACCATCGCGGGAAACGTTCAGCTTGCCATTGCGGCCTATCGGGCCGTGCTCCGCCTGAATCCCGACGACGTGGAAACGACGCGGCGTCTTACGTCGCTGTACCTGCGCGGGGAGCTCGCCGGCGCCGGGGAGGCCAAGTTGATCGCGCAGCGTTATCTCGAAAGACGGGACGACCCCATTTTGCGTCGTATGCTTGCCCAAGCCATGTGGTTCCAACGTGAATTCGAGGCGGCTGTGACAGAGCTTACGACGGTCATTGAGGCGAATCCCGGCGAGATTCTGGCTTTTGAGTTCATGGGACTCATTTTTGAGACCCGGCCCGAGATGGCAGGCGACCCGGTGAAATGGTTCAACGAGGCCGTCGCAAAAAACCCCGAGTCGGCGCTGGCTTATGCCGTGCGGGCCGCGTATTACCTTCGGCACAACGACAAGAGCCAGGCCATGGCTGATCTGACGCACGCCGCGACGTGTGATCTTTCCGATACTTCGGTACGGCTTCGCGTGATTGCCGAGTACATCAATGCCGGCGAATGGGAGAAGGCTCGGGAACAGCTTCGGGCCCTGCAGGCGACCAGTCCGTCCGAGCCCGATCTTTGGAACGCCTGGGCCGAGCTGACCACCAGGGCCGACTCGCGAGAGGAGATGCGCACGGTTGCCGAAGAAGGGATGAAGGCGCTGGGTCTGAATGCATGGGATTTCATGCCCGTGGCCACGCGTCTGCTGATTCTGTCGAGTAGTTTGGTGGAAAACGCCAAAGGAGGCTATGAGCTCTCCGATCAGACCACCGTCAATGACTATCTGTCTCGGATGCGCAACAGGGAGATTGAATTGCCGACCGTTGCCTATCTCGAAGGGTTGGTGGCCGAGAAGCAGGGCCGTCTTCGGGATGCCATCCGATATTGGCAACAAGCGGTCTCTTTGCCGGGGGTTCGGGAACAGACGTTCGTGGCCGCCTACAGATCGCTGGCCTCCGTATTCTCTCGACTGGGTGACAATCGGCTGGCAATCAGTCAGCTTCAGATCTTGTTGTCCAAGCGTCCCCAGGATACCGTCGGCGTTCAATTGGCCCTGACACGGCTGTATGCGCAGACGAGGGACTGGCCCAAGGTATTGGAGGAGGCACAGCGAATCCTGGAGACTGTCGGCGGCCCTCGTGCGGTCAAACTGGAGGCGATGTTGCTGGGACTTCGGGCTCAGATCTACCTGTTGGCCGGCAGTGGTGCCGCGACTGCGAAGCCGCAGGCTTGGCGTGATCTCGAAGCCCGCGTGGCGGAACTTGACAAGGAAGCGAACGGCATTCTGCCGGTCAAGCTTCTGCAGATTCAGATCGCCATGGCGCAGAAGAAACTCGCCGAGGCGGATGCCTGGCTCGGCGAACTCGAGCGAGAGAATCCTTCCGACCTTCAACTCATGTTGCTCCGGGCCGAGCTCTGTGTGGCCCAGGGCAAGGAGAACGAGGCCAGGACGATGTTGCACAGTGCCCTCGCCAAGTTTCCGCAGGTCCTCGAGCCGGTCCGGCAATTGGCCATCCTACTGGATCGGCGCAATCAGAGGCAGGAATGCGAATCGGTGATCAAAGAGGCCCTGGCAAGGGGTCAGGAGCCGCTGAACCGCCGGGATCTCAGTCTGATGCTTGCCGAGTTCTATTACCGGTGGCAGGAGAAGGAGAAGTACTATCAGTGGCTCACGGATCTGGTGGCACAGTACCCCAATGACATTCAACCCAGATCCCTGCTGCTGACCTGTGATGCGGTGGTGCAGGATGTGGCCAAGGCGCAGAAGGTCATCGATGAGATCAAGCGAATCGAAGGCGAAAACGGCTCCGTGTGGCGGTACGAGCAAGCGCGATGGTGGGTTTACGCCAGCCGATTCAAGGACAGTCATCCGGAATTGGAGTTCAAGCTCAATTATCCCCAGATTGTGAAACTTCTGCGGGAAAATCTATTGGCCAACCCCGAAGACCAGGCGAGCCGCTTGCTTCTGGGGGGTGTCTACGAAGCAGGCGGGGAGCCGCAACTGGCCCTGGCTATCTACCGTGAGGCCTTTGCCCGATTTCCGAACAATACGCGGGTGCTCTGGCTTCTGGTCAACGCGCTCCACAAGGCTCGGGAATTCGGCGAAGCCCAGGATATTCTGGACAAGGCGGGCCAACGCGATCTTCTCAATCCCGATCTGCAGCGATTGCAGGTGGATAACGACATCCGTCACGACAACCTGGATTCCGCCGCGGACACGCTGCAACAGCTCATCAAGCTGGACCCGAACGACAACACACTCAGGCTGTCCTACGCCCGGGTCCTCATTCTCCGCAACGAATTCGCCCAAGCCGAGGCCATCCTGACGGATCTCAGGGCGAAGGACCCGAACTCGATTGGCGTGGCCTATGCGCAGATTCGGCTTTGTCTTTTGCAGGGGGACACAGACAAGGCGATACAGATCTGTAATGAGATGGTTGACAAGCTTCACAGTGCGGCTGTTTGCATGTTGCGTGCGGACGTACACTTCTCCGTGAAGGAATATGACAAAGCACTGCAGGACCTCGGACAGGCCGTCTCCCTGGAACCTCAGAATGCGGATACCTGGGGGGCCCGGGCGAGACTCTACAGTTCTCTGGGCAAGGTTCCGGATGCCATTGCGGATGTCCGGCGGGCGCTGGCGCTGGTGTCGGAGGACTCACCGGATCAAATGCTGCGAATTCAGAAGCTCGCGGTCCGGCTGTTCACAGCCTCCGCCAAGCAGTCGCTCTGGCGGGAGGCGGAACGCATCCTTGACAGGGCTTTGGCGGGTCAGGTCAATCGGCAGGGCAAGGAGGATTCCGAGCTGCGCCTTCTGAAAGCCGAAATCCTGGTGGCCCGGAGCACCGGCCCGGCCATTGAGGAGGCACGGAGCCTTCTGAAGCAGGTCACGAGCGATGACCCGAAGTACCTGGATGCCTGGAAATCATACGCACGAATCGAGTTGGAACAGGACGAGCCCGGCCGGGCGCTGGATATTGCCACGCGAGGCCTGGCCCACGGCAGTCAGGACAAGCCGGACAGGGACCTGCTTCTGCTCAAGGCGATCGCGGAAAAAAAGCTCTCTCCGTCTGTGGCGGCCCTGACGACCCTGCCGCAGTTGGCCCGTGATTACCCGGATGATGTCGGGATCCTCATCGAGTGGGCCGATGCCTATGCTCGTGCCGAGCGTCCGGAAAAGGCTGTGGAGCTGCTGAGCCAGAAGCTCGCCGGTTTCAGCGGCGCGGCGCACCGACGCTGCGAGATCGCGCTGGCGGCCGCCTTATACAGCAGCCGGCAGGAGGAGAAGAGCAGAGCGCTCTTTGACGCGCTCATTGCCGCCGAGCCGAATGATCCGGCACCGGTGATAGCCTTGGCGGGGTTGCTCCGAAAGCAGAAGCGGTGGACGGAGGTCAACCAGTTGGTGAACCTGTGGCGCACCACCAATCCCGGTGACGCCGAAACGGCGACAAGCGTCGCTCGGATTCTGGCCGGCGGTGGTGACAAGGAAGCCCTTCAAATGGCGGAGGATCAGTTGCGCATGATTTTGGGCGCAAATCCCAAGTCGATATCCACACTGGTTCTGCTGGCCATGCTGATGCAGGACGCAGGGCGGGAAGAGGAGGCCACCAAGCTCAACCGTCGCATCCTTGATCTGGATCCGAACAATCTGATTGCCATCAACAATCTTGCGTGGGCGCTGTGTGAGCAATCGTCTCCTGCTCCGGCGGCGATCGAAGAAGCGATTGCACTGGCCAACCGGGGGATCGAGATCATGCCGGACTACATGGATCTCCTTGACACACGGGGGGTGGCATACTACCGGCACGGTGAGCTGGGGAAGGCCGTCGAGGACTTCACGAAGTGCATCGGACTGTTCCCCAGCAACTCGGCGCTGGCCGCGGCTCCGCACTTTCACCTGGCTCGGACGTTTGCCGACCTGCATCGCAAGACGGAGGCGGTGGAACACCTCAAGAAAGCTCTGACCCTCAACGGCAAGAACATCCAGTTGGCGAGGGAGCACGCCGACGCCGGACGCATGACACATGCCATCAAGGTGCTCAGGGATGCGATAACGCTTCAGGAACAGATGGACAGGTTCAAAATGGGCTTCGATTCACAGGACCTTGTAGGGATCAAGGGTGGCGACGATTGGACGGAGGCAAGACTGCTGCTTGGTCAATTGCAAAGGGGCTGAGAAATGACGCAACCGGACAATTCGCCGAGCGAGGGGTTGGCGCGGGCCGAGAGACGCGATCCGGGGCGGTCCTTGATGCTTCTCGACGGCGCGCAGTGGCTGTTTCTTTCGCGTCGTTATGAGTTGACGCCGCGTGAGGTGCAGATTGCCGAGCTGGTCTGCCAGGGGTTGCGGCATGGCAGCATTGCCAGGCAGCTCAGCATCCAGCCGGGGACGGTGAAGACACATATCCGAAATATCTATCGCAAGGTGAAAGTCAAGAACAAGATGAACATGTTGCTTCGGTTCGTCAGCGAAGCACGAGGAGCATCAGACGGCCGAGACGGTTCGTAATCCGTCCCGGGGCCTCCATCGGGAGGCCGAGAAGACAAGCCGCCGGCGAAACTGTGGTTGCGACAATCCCGCCTCTGTCCCGGAGACTGGCAAAGTCCCGCGAGACAGAGGCTTTTTTTTGTCTCCACTCTCCTGCGAATTCCTGTCTGCCTGAGACGTGGGATGTTTGGGCGGCCGTGTGGGTGGTTTCTGCCGCCAGGGAGTGCCGTATGTTATGTAATTGTCTGACCATGTGTCAACAGGGACGAACTGCTTGCCGTGTGTTCTGTATAGGTATCTGAGGATTCGGCAACCGCATCCGGTTTCGGTCCTCAAGCCCGAAATGTTCTCATGTGGCAGCCGATTTCCAGCGGTGTGGATGCAGAAGGGGCTGACGGCGCCAGGGCATGTTGAAAAGGAGCCCATAGAGGAGATGACCATCGCTTACTATTTGGCCCGATTGGCGGATGCTTTCCTCCGAGCTGCCGGTTGAGTGACACTTCCCGTGCGAAATCAGACTTTCCTTCTGTTTTTGCCTTGACAGGGCGCGACCATCTGGTACGATAACCACAAAGTAATGCTGGTAAATAGAGGAAGCCATCCCAGGAGACCGTGCTGGGGGTGGCGGGTCATCAGGCTGACGGGCCCGAGTGGGGGAACCGTAAGGAGACGGGGAGATGTGTGTGGGCAGGGAAGTTCTATTTTCGCTCATCCTCTTGTTCTGTATCGCCGTTCTGTGTGACGGAACCGGTGCATTCGGGGATGAGGTGGCAGGCGGTTCATCGGCCTGCGGCGGCTGCCTGGCTGATCGTCTTTTTTTCTATTCCTGCAATTTCGTCTCTGGACGGGCTTTTCTTTCCGCGGAGGGTTCCCATCCTTCATTCCATCCATGTGCCCCGATTCCTGGCGTATCCGCCATGGCGATCCCGGATGGTCCGGGTGCGGTCTGTCTGGGCATCCTGGGCTTTGTATGCGTTTCCGTGATGAAGAATCGCAAAGTCTGGCTCGGCCTGTGCCTGTGTGTGCTGAGCAGCGGCCGCATGGGGGCGGCGCGGCTGTCCAGGGCGGGCATCGCGGGGCCGGAACGTGCCAATCCTGATGCGTCGGGCCAGAGCGAGCCGGCGCATTTACTCCGGCGGAATTCCTCGTGGCGGTCCAGTTCGCCCCTTATCCCTTCATGTATGCTGGGGGGGTGTATTCTCGGACCTCACGGTACGCATCCATTCTTGAGTGGGCCGCGCGATGATCGTGGCTCGTTGGCGTTTCTGCCTCGAGCAGATGCTGCGTTGGGCGGCTTGTGGAAAACCGGACCGGGTAGTCCGGGCCGGATGGTTCCTGTTGGGTCTTTGTCCGTCAGATGCGTGGAGTTGGCTCGCCCTCCGCCTCATCGGTCCCAAGAAGACTCAGGATGAAATGGAGTCATCCTCAGATTTCCCTCTACTGGCACAACTAAGGAGAAACAGATGAAACGGTTTTCAGTGGTACTTGCCATTTGCCTGCTGGCGGCAGGAGTCACGGTGGCAGCCCCAAGTGTGACAATCGGCCGTCTGGCCGATACCTACCCCTTGCCTCCGCTTGGCGGCGAGTATATGCTCACGCCAAACTCGGAGCTCGCGGCGCTGATTGGCTCAAACGAGCCATTCCAGTCCTTCTGTCTTGAAATACATGAGTATGTCGCCGAGGGCCATACCTATGAGGTGCTCGTGAACGATGAAGCCATCTTGGGCGGCAACCTATGGCTCGGGGAGCCCTACGGTGATAATGACGGCGACATGATATCGCCCGAGACGGCCTACCTGTACACCCAGTTCCGTGCCCAGACTCTGGCGGGTTATCACTTCGAGCCGGGCAATGACAGAGAGATTTCGGCGTGGAATCTGCAGCAAGCCATTTGGTACCTCGAATGCGAGGACGGCTGGAACACTCTAAGCGTGTTGACGCCGGAAGCCCAGGCTTTTGTCGCGGCGGCCGAGAATTCCGGTTGGACGACAGTCGGTCTCGTCAGGGTCTTGAATTTGATGGACGGCAACAACAGAGCCCAGGACATGCTGGTGTTGCTGCCTGTCCCCGTTCCTGCCCCGGGCGCCCTACTCCTGAGCGGTATCGGGCTGGGTGTGATCGGCTGGCTCAAGGGACGAAGAGCCATGTGAACAAGGTAGCGTGCGTCGTTGCCTTCTCACTCATGGGGTGAGAGCGTTGATGAATTGGATGATAGGAAGCAGGATCGCATGGATGTGATCCGCTTCCTACGTCCACGTCTTGACAGGTCAACGCCCGTTGAGGCGAGCGTGCTGCGGCAACCTGCGACAGAGGATGGACACCTCGAGCGGCGGGGGGTATTGCGAGATTGTCCGCGATCGCAGATCGACCTCAGCGGAACGAGGGCTTCCTCCAGTCCCCAATCCCGTCCCACCAGTTGGCGATGCAATCCGCGACGGCGTCAACGTCGGGGGCCTGCCCGTGGAGCGAGACGGTCATGTCGCGAAGCTGTCGCATGCAACTCAGTCCGCCGAGGCGCCACGCGTGGGCGCCAATATCCACGGCTTCCCGTTCGGCTCTCGCGGCGTCTTTCAGGTCACATGCGAGTAATCCGGCGAGTTTCTCGGCCTGTGGCCTCAGGCGTTGCTGCCATCGTTGCCGTTCCTGCTCCTCGCGGGCAAATGCCTCCGCCAGCAACTGCTCTCGCTTCTCCTGGCGAGTCCGCCGCTGGGCTTCCACCAGGGCGAGTCGTTCGAGTCTGTGTTGGCGGCTGGAGGGCACAAACATCTCGACGAGTCCGGCGATCGGATCGACGATCACCCATACGCCGAACGTCGTATACAGGGTCCCGAGCGCCACACCGAGAAGAAAGCTGATCGGCTGATCGATTCCGGCGGCCATTCCGAGCACGCCGGCCAGTCCACCCAGCAGGGGCGCCGCCACGTAGAAACCCATATAATAGCTTGTCGTCGTGAGGGGATGCTCGACTTCGATCTGCTGGGCTTCACCCACCCCGCGAAACAGAGCAAACAGGTACACGCTGATCAGGATGAACACGGCGATTGCGAAATGCCCGGACAGCGAGAAGGTAAACCACCAGTGAAATCCCGCCTGGTGCAGCTTCAGCACGAGGATGTAGCCAACGCAAGCCATGAACCAGATCGTGCTCACCAGGTGAGTGAGCCTGAGAGCTTGCCGCGTTGTCATAGGACTGCATCTCCTTCGTGCCCGGCTTCCGAAATGCGCTGTCAATACCGGCCGCCGCCATAGGGAGAGTAGCCGCCTTCGTAGGTACCCGGTGGATTCGAAACGAGGTACGCTCCGTAGAAGGCTCGGGCAATGGGGCTGATGAACTCTTCGAGGATCATTCCAACGGCAGCCAGAATCGTAGGCGGAACATAGACGATATCGCCTTCCTCAAGCAGCACATTCTTCGTCGCGTCGCCCTGGGAAACCATCTTCGCGTAGTTGACCTCGAAGACCCTGGGGTCCTCATCCTCTCGGGCAGTGGGGCGGATTACCTGGACCCGGCTCTCCCAGGCCCTGGGATTGGGCTGAGCGTCGGTCAACGCCCTCAGCACGCTGTCGCGTCCGGTGTAAACCCTCGGTCCCGGCCGAGCGACCTCGCCGACCACGTAGTAATTCTTGCTGGCATAGATCGAAATCCGGACATCCACGGGATGGTCCCCAGGCAGCGTGTACAGCACCTTGACCCGTTCGCTGATCGCGTCGGAGATCTCCTTCGGGGTCTTGCCTGCGACGTCCACTTCGCCGATCACCTCGAAACTGACTTTCCCGTCGGGCCGAATCCGCTGACGCTGCATGTGGACCTCTGTGACCTGGGAGCAATGGATTTCGATCTCATCGGGTGGCTGCACGGCGTAGTTCTCGGCCGTCACATTCACCTCGTAGGGTTTCACCCACGCCTGAATATCCTCGGGGTTGGACGCAAAACAACCCGCGATCAGACTGATCGAGGCCAACACCGTCACCATGCCCAGTATGTTCAACCTATCCACCGCAATTCTCCTTATCGTATGGATGTTATAGGACTCTTTGGCAATGTGTTTCCTGCGACAGACTCCCTGCGAGACCCTACGCAGGTTTTATAGAGTACATCGTACTTTGCGTCAAGCATCTTAACAGAAAACCGATTCCAAGATACTCTTAATACCGAAATCCGCAAAATCCCTTGACGACGGCCGTAACCGCGCCGTATGGTAGGTAGGTCGTGTTGTCGCTGATTTGATGGAGGCAGCGATATGAACAATCTCCGTTTTGCGCGGCAGTTTTTGCTGCACCCGAAACAACTGGGAACGCTGGTCCAGAGCGGCCGAATGCTGGCCAACAGAATGGCCGACGAGGTCGAGGGCTGCGTCCAGGTCGTCGAGCTCGGAGCGGGAACCGGGCCGGTGACGCGAGAGATCCTCAGGCGGTTGCCCGAGAGCGCCTCATTGACCTGTTTCGAGATCAATCGGGAATTCTGTCGATGTCTTGAGAGCATCGATGATCCCCGGCTGCGAGTCGTCAATGATGATGCCGCCAAGTGCGAGCGATACGTGGACCGGGCTGATTGTGTCGTCTCCGGATTGCCTTTGACGCTGTTCGACGGCCGGGCTCGAGAGGCGATCCTCGCCATCGCCCGCAGGTCCGGACGGTTCATTCAATTGCAGTATACAACGGCCCTCAGCAGGGACATCCGGCGGCATTTCTCCGACGTGAGGTTGAAGTTCGTGCCGTTGAACTTCCCGCCTGCGTTCCTCTACATTTGCACGTGCTCGTGCAAAGTCCACGTGTTGTGATCGATTCTGACGGGGTGCGGTAATGGGGATGACGCGAACGGCCATCAAAACGGTCGGGAAGCGGGACGGATCGATCGTCGAGTTCGATGCATCCAAGATCGAGCGCGCCATCCAGCGGGCGGCTATGGAGACGCTGCAGGATCGCAGACGGGCGGATGCAATCGCCCGGCGCATGACGCAGCTCGTGGTGGAGAAGCTCGCCGGGCAGTACGAGGGCGAGACCCCCGGGGTTGAAGACATCCAGGACATCATCGAAGCTGCTTTGATGTCCGAGGGATATGGTCGCATCGCGAAGGGGTACATCCTCTATCGTGAGAACCGGTCCCAGGTTCGTTTCGCCAAATCGGCACTTGGGCTGAAGGACGATCTGAAAGTGCCGGTCAACGCCGTCGAGGTGCTTCGAAGGCGATATCTGCTCAAGGATGAATCCCGGCGGATTGTCGAGACACCCAGCGAGTTGTTCCGCCGCGTGGCGCATCACGTCGCCCGGGCCGAGGCCAACTACGGCCCGGATCCCCGAGTCCATGAAGTGGAAGAGGCGTTCTATCGGATGATGCGCAATCGTGAGTTCCTGCCCAACTCGCCGACCCTGATGAACGCCGGCACGCCGCTGGGACAACTCTCCGCTTGCTTCGTCATTCCCGTGGAGGACTCCGTCGAGGGTATCTTCCAAGCCCTGGCCGACATGGCGCGCATCCACCAGACGGGCGGCGGCACCGGCTTTGGCTTCTCCCGGCTGCGCCCTCGGGGCGACCTCGTCGGCTCGACGAAGGGACGGGCCTCCGGCCCCATCTCCTTCATGGGCATCTTCGACAAGGCCACCGAGGTGATCGTTCAGGGCGGTCGGCGCCGAGGGGCCAACATGGGTGTGCTCCGCTGCGACCATCCCGACGTCGTCGACTTCGCCGAGGCCAAAGTCGGCTCCAATGCCTTGAGGAATTTTAACCTGTCGGTCGGTGTCACGGACAGATTCATCCGTGCGGTCGTCAGGAATCGGCCGTTCGATCTGGTGAACCCGCGAACCGGCAAGAGCGTCAGGCGGGTTGCTGCCCGCTCGCTGTTCGATCTGATTGTCAGTGCGGCCTGGAGGACGGGAGATCCGGGCCTGATCTTTCTCGATCAAGTCAACCGACACAATCCGACGCCGAGCCTCGGCCGGATCGAGGCGACCAACCCATGCGGCGAGGTGCCGCTGCTGCCGTATGAGAGTTGCATCCTCGCGTCGATCAATCTCGACAAGATGACGACGGACGAAGACGCCGGCGGGCACGCAGGCCAGAGCCGCGTCGATTGGACCAGACTCCGCGACAGAATCCATTGGGGCGTTCGGTTCCTCGACGATGTGATCGACGTCAACCGCTACCCGCTGGAGTCCATCGAAGCCGCCACGCGGGCGAACCGCAAGATTGGTCTGGGCGTGATGGGTTTTGCCGACATGCTCATCCGGCTCGGAATTCCATACGACGCGAAGGAAGCTGTGACGTTTGCGGACAAGCTGATGCGGTTTATTCGCCGGGAATCCCTCGCCGCCTCCGAGCGGCTCGCGAAGCAGCGAGGCGCCTTCCCCAACTTCGCCAAATCGATCCATGCCAAGACCGGACGAAGGTTTCGCAACGCCACGGTCAACACGATCGCTCCGACGGGCACGATCAGCATCATTGCGGGCTGCTCCAGCGGGATTGAGCCGCTGTTTGCAGTCAGCTTCGTTCGCAACGTCCTCTCGGGTACGCGTCTGTTCGAGAGTCACTCGCTTTTTGAGAAGATCGCCAGGGAGCGGGGGTTCCACAGCCGCGAGTTGCTGGCCGAGGTGGCCCGACACCCATCGATAGCGAAGGTCAGGGGTATCCCGGGCGATGTGAAGCGGCTGTTCGTCACGGCGTTTGATGTCACGCCTCGTCAGCACGTCGAGATCCAGGCGGTCTTTCAGAAGCACACGGACAACGCGGTGTCCAAGACGATCAACCTGCCCGCCGACGCGACGGTCGAGGACGTCCGCGAGATCTACCTGCATGCGCACCGGCTCCAGTGCAAGGGCATCACGGTCTACCGGTACGGCTCCAAGGCCGGGCAGGTCCTTTCGATGAGCGAGGAGGTCGAGGCCCCGGCCGGCGAGCTGCCCGATTTTGTCTCGGCCGACCTCGACTACTCCGGCGGCTGCATCGGCGGCGTCTGCGAGTTCTGATCCACACGATCTCACGGCAGCCACGCCGGGGTCCGGATCATCTCGTCTTCGGCTGCCGGCTTCCATAGTAAGGATCGCTGTCGAATGCGTCGCCGCCGCCCAGGATACGCGGATCGCCTGTGGCCTTCAACTCCGCCATGAGCGAGGATTCCAGATCCTTCTTCGTATGCACATGCGCGGGATCGGCTGCGATGTTGTGACGCTGGTCAGGGTCTTTCTGCAAGTCGTAGAGTTCTTCCGCAGGCCGCTTTTCGCAGGCCGGCTCGAACCACTGCTTATCCCGGTGCTCCACCATGTAGGTCTTCCTCGGGGGATCGTCGATGTCGCCGTAGCCCCGGTTGGGATGGTAGAGCTCATCGCCGGCTACGGGACCGCCCGCGGGAGCGTCCCGGCTTGAAGTTGCGGATGTAGAGGAAGTCTCACGTTCGAATGGCCTGTCTATTGGCTTTCATGTATCCTCTCCGACAACGGTCAGCTTCAGGATATGTTGAGTCTTGTCCGTGATTTTCACCGACTCGGCGATGCGAACGGGGCACACCCAGAGGATCTTCTCCCGATCGGCGAAAACCACCGTCCGTTCCCGCAGTGCTCGGGGCACTTTGGCTGTCGTGAGGAATTTGCCGACCTTCTTCGCGGCCCCCAGTCCAAGCGGCTCGAATCGGTCGCCCGCTCTCCGGGGCCGCACGACGACAGGAGGCTTCACCTGGTCCCAATCAAGATGCTCGGTGAGGGGATTCTTGCCACTTGCGATCTTACGCATATCAACCTCGTCTTGCTCAAGAACCTTTGTGTCGATCTCGTAACCGCAGGATCGAGTCCGGCCCGGGATAGCCACGATGGACGGTGTGCTGTGCGCGCCAATGCGACATGCGGCGCCGCGAGAGTGGTGTTCATAGCTCACCGTACGACTCAGCACGACTTGGCCGGAATCGTATCGAGCGGTGAATCTGTCCGGCAGGGAGGTCTTTTTTTCAGCATCGCGTCGCCGAGCCAGTTGCAGAACGCTCCTGTAGTGTCGTTCCGTCAGGTCCCGCTCGCCGCATCCGAGGCTCACGAGTGCCTGGCGAACCAATTCGATTGCGACCAGCTCAGGGAGTATCGCCAGCGCCGTTGCGCCGATGCAGACGGAATTGTCGCCGGGTTGCACCATCGCAGCCCATGCCTTCTCGGCCTCCCGCCGGACTCGGTTGTAGAGCCTGTCCGCCGATTCAGCCAACTCGGAGAGTTGGTCAATGACGGAGGCCCGTGATTCCCGCTGCAGCAGGGGAAGCAGTCCGTGCCGGATGTAGTTTCGTGTGTATGCGGTGTCGGCGTTCGTGTGATCCTCGCGCCATTGCAGACCATGCTCGCGGAGGTAGCCCATGATCTCGCCGCGGGTGACGCAGAGCAGGGGTCGGGCAAGCCATAGATCGTCGCCAAGCGGGCGAATCGGCCGGATGCCGGCGAGACCCCGAAAGCCCGTCCCGCGACGTATTCGCTGGATGAGGGTCTCGGCGTTGTCGTCTTTGTGATGTCCGGCGGCCATCCATAAGCAGCCGTGCTCGCGAGCGATTTCGGCGAGGGCCGCCAGACGCAATTGTCGGCCTGCGGTCTCCACGGACAGCTTGTGCATCCCGGCGTATGCTCGAACATCGACGGCTCGGGTGACGATGGGCAGACCCAGGGTGCCTGCGTGCTCGATGACGAACTGCTCATCGGCGTCGCTCGCCCGTCCTCGCAATCCGTGATTGATGTGGCCACAAATGAGTTCCGCCTGGAAGAGCCCCTTGTTTTGGAGTGTTTGGAGGATGTGCAGCAACGAGATCGAGTCGGCGCCGCCGGAGACTGCAACCAGAATCCTTGCGGCTCCCGCGAAGATCCGATGCAGGCGGAGGAAATCGGCTACCTCTTCTTCCATGTTGTTCGGCACGTGACATTGTCCCCAAATGAAAACGGGTCTGACACGCCGTCAGACCCGTTGAAGATCGGATAGACTCGCCGGCCTCAGTTGGTGCCGGAGGTGGTCAGCTCCTGGACGCGCCGCTCGGCAGGGATCCGGTATTCAGTGAACTGCGCTTCTTTGATGATGGCTTCCTGGTAGAGCTGCAAAGCCTCAGCCCGACGACGCAGTCTTCGGTCGAGAATGTTGGCCGCCTTGAATCGGGCGGGGTACGGCGTGGTGGGGTCCCACTGGTAGGCTCGCTGGTACGAGGTCAGAGCCAGTGTGTAGTCATTGAAGTATTCGTGAATCTCGCCCATCCTGTATGCCGCGTCGTCGATCTTGTCGCTCGTCGGGTTTTGCCTGACCAGTTGACTGTATTTGTCCAGTGCAGCCCGCAGCGTCTCCTCATTCTTGAGCACCGGTAAAACGCCGGCCTTTCGCCGGATCTCCTCCGCCTCCAGGTACAACTGGTCGGCGGCGGGGATTCGCTCGGATGCCTTGAGACTCGCCGGCATCTCCACCCCGAGGATGTACCGATACATCGGGATCCGGTCCAGGGCGTCCATTTCCTGTTTTGCCCAGGTCGTCTTTTCATGGTTGCCCGCGGCATCATAGTGCTGGATGAGGGCCTGCAAGCTGCGGCGATAGGCCAGTCGATACGAGGTCATCTGTTCGACGAGGTCGATTTCGTTGGACGAACTGGGGTTGGTCAAGGGCAGCGGCTCCCGCGCGGTATCCGTGTACGGGTTCGTTCGCTGTGCCAGTTGCTGGCTGCGGCCGGTATTGCTTTGACACCCAATGGCGATAGTCAGTATGAGAATCGCAGCCGCGGTTGTAACGATCCTTGTCATCCTAATGCCTCCTTACGCATTGCAAACGCATTTCTTGCCGGGCCGGACCCGCACACAGGTAGTCTCCGCCTCCGCCGCCGGGGCCTGTCGGCGGACCACTGGCGTATTCATGTGCCCAGTTAAACCGAACTCTCGCGACCCGTCAAGTGCAAACGCGTGTAAAAAACAACAAATCGCTGTATCCTGCCACGCGACGCGAGGCCGCCTTGCCCCAGAGTCCCACAGAAAATGCACAAATGCACAACTCATGTATGAACGACCCTTCTGACGTATCTATAGTAGGTAGAACAACATGGGTGACGCAGAGCAAAACGAACTGATGCTGGTGTGTGCCGCCCGGCGGGGCGACAAGGGGGCGCTCCAGATGCTCCTGAAGCGTAACTGGAGCTGGCTCAAGGGGTTAGTCTACGGTGTCCTGGCCGGCAAGCAGGATGTGGATGACGTAATGCAGGAAATCTGCCTGCGGCTCATCACGAAGCTCCACACCCTTCGCGAGCCCGAGCGGTTTCGGGCGTGGCTGGCCATCCTGGCCAGACGGGCGGCGATCCAGCACTACCGGCGCAGCAGGACGGAGGTGCTCGTTTTGGAGGAGCCCGCATACGAAGGCGATCCGGCGGCGAACATCGAGAGAAGGGAACTGTGCGGGCGGGTGTTGGAAGCGGTCCGGGGGCTGCCCCCCAAGTACCGCGAGGTGTTCGTGCTGGCCCATACGGGCGAGTTGACGTATGCCCAGATGGCCGAGGTATTGGACGTCCCGATAACGACTATGCAAATCCGGCTGGTGCGGGCCCGCCAGATGGTCCGCAACCAGGTCGCAGGAAAAAGGGAACAGAAGGTGCATGAGATATGAGTGCGACAGATGACAGGCTGGAAATACTGATCGGCAAGCTGTTGGATGGCGAGATTTCGCCGGGCGAGCAGTGCCTGCTCGACCGCGAGTTGAAGCGGGACGGCCGGGCGACAGAACTCCTGGAGCAGATGCGTGTACTGCACGAGTGCAGCCGTCAGATGGTCGCACACGAGGTCCGCTCGGGGGGGGCGGACCCTCAGGAGGTCTTCGAGCGGGCCTGGCGGCAGAGCAGGGGGAGCCTATGGCTGCGAGTCGTCCGCCTCGGTGGCCTGCCTCGCTTCGCTGCCGGGCTCGCAGCCGGGTTTATTCTGGGGTTGATCCTTCACTTCGTGCTCCTCGGGGGTTCGAAGCCTCCGGTGGGAAATACTGTGAAATCACCGATTGCCAGTGCGGGCGATCAGAACCGGGTCTGGCCAGTGCTCGAGCGGCCGGACGCGCCTCAGATCACCCGCGAGGTCGAGTGGTATGGTTTTACGGATCAGGCGGGCAACCGGTGGCTCATTGAGGGTTTCCGGGAAGGGGTGGCCAAGCCCGTCTCCTACCGTGGCGGTTTGTGATGAATGCAGGAATCGATGAAAGGATAGACTATGAGAAGAAACGCATTGATGTTCGGCTGTCTGGTTTTGTGGGTCCTCGGCTCCGCATCCTACGCCCAGAGCGAGCAGGGCCACATGGGCGTGTGGTTGGATTCCTCGCCGCTGCCTGATCTGTTGACCAAGCATCTCGGCCTGGAGGCGGGGCAGGGCGTTCGGATTCGCAACATCACCGTCGGCAGCCCGGCGGATCGGGCCGGCCTGGAGCGTGACGATATCGTCGTTATCCTGCAGGGTGAGAAGGTCACGGCGGTCGAGCAGATCGTCCAGACGGTGCGTGCTGCGAGCGTCGGCGATGAGGTCTCGCTGGAGATTATCCACCTCGGCCAGTGGAAGACCCTGCAATTGAAGCTCCAGGCCGCCCAGGAGGGCGCCAAGCTCAAGTATCCGCCGGAGCCGGAGGCGATGATGACGTGGCGTCCGGGCAAAATCTTCAAGATCGGTCCCGACGGCCGGCAATGGACGGAGATTCCTTTTGATGACGTGCCTCAGTTTGATGTGGATGTGAACCGGTTCTTCAAAGAGCTCCATGTTTACCATCACATGGCTGACGACGGGTCCTATACGATCACCATCCAGGGCGATCCCGCGGATGGCGATTCGGAAGTGATCGTGCAGGCCGACGGGAAGGAATACCGTGCGACGGTCGGCAAGCTCGATGCGATCCCGGAGAAGTATCGCGGCCCGGCCCGCGAGGCGGTCGAGAGTGCCCGCAAGAGCGTTAAGGAGGACGTGACTGTCGGCAAGAGGTTTCAGCTTCCTGATAGACCGTGGCCCGAGGTGTACCAGAAGTTCTTCCGCTCGACTCCCAAGCTGAACATCGAGCGCTTCTCCGAACAGAAGGATCGAATGATGGAGAAGCTCCAGGAGCAAATGGAGCGTCTGCAAGAGCGGATGCAGTCGCTTGAGGAGCGCAACCGCGAGATACTGGATCGGCTGCTCGAAAGGAAGAACGAAAGAGAGGAGAAAGGCCACAGCGACGAGAAACCTGCACCCGCTGAACCCAGCGGGGAACAACCGATCTGACACCTGCGACTATCCTTACTCCCGGGACCGGCCCGCCAAGGACCGGTCTTTTTTTGTTGGTTTGCAGGTGTTTATCGACCCTCATACGCTCAGACGACGGCGATGCGGCCGCCCGGTCGTGCGCTTTGAGGATAAAAGCGATAGCTTCACACCAATAATGGATTGACATCGGCTCGCTTAGTGGGTATACTATAGGGCTGAGATGGATCGACTTGGGGCGGTGACGGCACGTAATCTCGTTCGATCCCTGAGAGGTGGGTAAGTCCAGTGAGAACCATCGCGATGGTCAACCAGAAGGGTGGTTGCGGCAAGACGACCACGGCCGTCAATACCTCGGCTGCCCTGGCCGAGATGGGCAAGCGGGTCCTTTTGATCGACCTCGATCCCCAGGCCCACGCCACGATCGGGCTCGGTCACGATCCGAACTTCTTCCCGCGGACTGTGTACGACGTTCTGACGAACGCCCACACGAGACTATCGGACGTGGCGGTCCGAACGGGAATTGGCCGCCTGGACCTGGCGCCGTGCAATGTGCTCCTGGCCGGCGCTGAGCTGGAGCTGGCGAGCACTCAGGGCAAGGAACTGCTCCTGGCCCGCGGACTTCGCGACGTGCGGGAAGCCTACGACCTCTGTGTGATCGACTGTCCGCCTGCGCTGGGGGTCCTGACGCTCAACGCCCTGGTCAGCAGCACGGATATCATCGTGCCGGTTCAGGTGCACTACTATGCCCTTGAAGGTCTTCGCCGTCTGCTGGAGACGGTGGCCATCATTCGCCAGCGATTCCATCCCTGCTCCATGGACAACATCGGGTTGCTTCTGACGTTCGTCGAGGAGCGCACGACGTTCAGCCGGCAGGTGCAGCAGCAACTGCGTGAGATCTTCGGGGATCTCGTCTTCGACACCGTGATCCACCGGAACGTTCGTCTGGCGGAGGCCCCGAGCGCGGGCGAGCCGGTCCTGACGTACGCCTCGCAAAGCAAGGGGGCCGCCGACTATCGGGCATTGGCCGCCGAGATTCTCCAGACAGTTCCATCGACCACTGAACCCGCAGAAGAGCGGATAAGACGCGGGATCCAGAAACAGCTCAGCGCGATTTTTCAGGGCGTCTGGATTCCCAAGCGGCAACGGCGCCAGAAGCCGGTTGAACCGATCCGCCCACAGTCCATCGAGTCGACGTAGACCGCCGGGGTGTCCCTCGCGTTTTCTTTCTGTGCCCTCGTGATTTGCCCGAACCAATGCCTGGAAATAGGAGTAGTTACTATGTAGCCCTCTGTACGAGCAGCGCGAGTGCAGAGGCTGCGGTCTTTGACAATGGGATGGGCCTCGGGGGCCGGGGGCGTTGGCTCGAAATCGAACACGCTCACCTCCTCTCACTCTCACTCACAGGTCTCTTTTGAGCGAACCCGCCCGGCTCGGCCCACTCGTTATCCATGGGGGCAATGAGTTGGTGGATTCTCGGAGGAGTGTCTCGCCGAGAGATTGTGGAACCGGCAGCCGCTGTGGTGGCGTCAGCACCTTTGGGATCTTGGCTTCTTTGACACGACGCCTGCCCCGATTGCGACGGACAGTAGTCATGACTTCATGGGCAACCGCAGCGGCTGCCGGATTCCACGCCACTTGCTCAATCCCGCCGTGCTATGTTGCAGAGGTAGCGTGCAATCCAATCGTCCGGGCGGCTCGTACCCTTGCTTACAGCCCCTGAACCAGGATCGTGTTGCGCTACGTTTGGGCCGAGGAGGCGGCCTGAAGCATGCCTTTCCAGCGGGTGATGTGGCCGTCCTCGTCGGCCTGGTCCTTCTCGACCACCTTGCGGGTCTCGTCGTCCCATTCGATGGTTTCGAGCAGTTCGGCGTAGTGGCGCACGGCCTTGCTCTCGACCCAGACGCCGGTCTTGAGCATGGCCCTTCTCCCGAGCAGACGCGACCCGAAGCCGAATGCGAACCCCACCATCCAGTAGGCCGCTCGCAGGATGCTCGGGCGAAAGCCATACTCGTACAGCTTGACCTGAAAATCCTGGTAGTGGCCCATCTCGTTGCACATCGCGGCGATGAGCATGGTGTTCATCCGGCTCCGTTCCTTGGTGAGCTGGAACTTGTAGATGGTCTGGGCCATGAGCTCCAGCGTGTGCAGGGTCCGAAGCCCCTTGCGGATGGCCGCCAGCCGCTCGGCACAGAAGTCTTCGCCTCGCAGCTTGAATTGCTCCTCGCGCATCTCCGGACGGATGATCGAGATGTCATACCTGGATTTTGCCGCCGTCTGCTGCTGTGTCATGTCGAAGTCCTCCAGGATTCTGGTCCGGGTTCAATTCACCTCATGCGTTTTTCTATACGCCATCATCACCCGGTGGTTCAAGGACATTCTGAGCAAGCCGGCGGGCAACCGCTCATCCGTCGCGAAATCACGCCCTTGCGCAGGTGGGGGACGCCAACTACGCGAAAAAGAGTCATCCCGCACAGGGGCGCTAAAACGCAGAGAGGCCGGCCTCTTTCGCTTCCAGCCTCCGGCCCAAGGCTGGAGTCGTGTCTGAACAGGCTCTATTCTTTCTGCCTCTACGAGAATAGATGCGCGGGGCTTGGCCTGAACTTTGAAAAGGATATCTTGGAGTCTCGGTCCTCTGTGCTTGTTTCACCCGTGGTGAAGGTGTCCTACCCTCAAATTGCGGGCGGGATGCCCGCGCCATGCAGGGGCAAGATGCCCTCGCCACTTCGGATTTCTCCACCGTCAACAGCCGATGGCGCAGCCGTCTTTGCGGGGGTCGGAGCCGCCGAAGTAACGCAGGGGGTCGTCCTGCCGCCAAATACCCTGGTAGCCGCCGAATGCACCGAGCGCAGGGCGAACCCTGTGACCCATGTAGGCGAGCTTCAACTTCACGTCGTCACTGATTCCCTTTTCGAAGCCTACCATGCCGCCCCCCACCCTTTTCGAGCCGGTGGGCTCGGAGCTTTCCGCGTGCTCGATGCGGGGCTGCTCGCCCGCCTGTTGGGGCGACATGCCGAAGTCGATGAGGTTCATCAGGACCTGCACCTGGCCCTGCGGCTGGAAGCTGCCGCCCATGACCCCGAACGAGAAGACCGGTCGGCCCGCCCTCGTGACGAACGCCGGGATGATCGTNNGATGATCGTGTGGAAGGGGCGCTTGTGCGGCTGGAGGCAGTTCAGGTGGTTTGGCTCGAGGGCGAAGAGCTGCCCGCGATTCTGGAGGCAAAAGCCCATCCCGTCTGGGACGTAGCCGGAACCCCAGCCGTGATAGATGCTCTGGATCA
>DCUI01000290.1 GCA_002327785.1 Phycisphaerales bacterium UBA2218 | reverse complement strand
ACGTGGAGCGCCCTGAACGAGGCGGTTTTTGCGGTTGGACCGGTGGCCGAGAGCCTGCGGATCCGCGAGATCATGTACCATCCCGCCGGCGATCCCAACGCGGAATTCATCGAACTGACGAACGTCGGCCCCGAGACGATCAACCTGAGTCTGGCCCGATTCACGAAGGGAATCGGCTACACCTTCCCCAGCTTCGAGCTGCCCGCGGGCGGCTACTGCCTGCTGGTGCGGGATCTCCCGGCCTTTGAGACCCGATACGGCAGTACGCTGCCTGTCCTGGGCGAGTACACCGGCAGTCTGAACAATGGAGGCGAGAGGATCGAGCTGGTCGATGCGGCCGGCACAGTCATCCAGGGCTTCGAGTACAAGGACAACTGGTTCGATCTGACCGATGGGATGGGCTTCTCGTTGACTGTCCGGGACCCACAGGCTGCGGTCGATCCGGGCAGCAAGAGCGCCTGGCGGCCCAGCGCCCATGCGGGTGGCTCGCCCGGCGCCGACGACAGCGGCCAAGTGCCCGAGCTGGGCTCGGTGGTCATCAACGAGTTGCTGGCCAATCCTTCCGGCGGGGCCTCCGACTGGATCGAGCTGCACAACACGACCCTGCAGCCCATCGATATCGGAGGCTGGTACCTCAGCGACGACGCCAACGACCTGACCCGGTACGAAATCGCCGCAGGCACGAGGATAACCGCAGGTGGGTATGTTGTGTTCTCCCAGGATCAGCACTTCGGCAACCCATCCGATCCCGGCTGTCAGGAGCCCTTTGGCCTGAGCAAGAACGGCGAGACGGTGTACCTGCACTCGGGTTCCGGCGGCGTTCTGACCGGCTACAGCGAGCAGGAGAAGTTCGATGCCTCCGAGCCCGGCGTATCGCTGGGCCGGTGGCAAAAGAGCACCGGCTCGTACAACTTCGTGGCCTTGATGGAGCCCACGCCGGGACAGGCCAACGCGGCCCCCGTGGTCGGTCCCATCGTCATCAACGAGATCATGTACCGCCCGGCAGGCAGCGAGGGGGCCCAGTACGTCGAGCTGCTGAACATCAGCGGCTCGGCCGTGACCTTATACGACGCAACCGAACGGGCTCCCTGGCGGTTCACGGACGATCCGGAAGACCCGAAGATCGAGCTCTTGTTCCCGAGCGATCCGCCGGTGACGCTGGCGCCGGGCGAGCACCTCGTGCTGGCCAAGGACCTGAGCCTGTTCAACGCCCAATACACGGTCCCGGCGGGCGTGCAGGTGCTGGCCTGGGGTCTCGGCAAGCTGACCAACGGCGACGGGAAAATCCAACTGAGCAGGCCTGGAGAAGTGGACAACGACGGCGACAGGCGGTGGATTCGGGTGGACCGGGTCGCGTACAGCGACGGCTCGCACCCGCAGGATTTCGCGGGGGGCGTGGACCCCTGGCCGGCCCAGGCGGATGGCCAGGACCAATCGCTAAGCCGGCTCGATCCGCAGGCCTACGGCAACGACCCGGAAAACTGGCATGCGGCCTCTCCCTCCCCGGGCCGGGCCAATCCGTAGTGGATTTGTATCGCAGGCATTCTGCCCACGATTCGAAGGCACTGGCGCCCTTGACACGTTGCATTCACGGCGCCATGCAATTGTCCTGCGCTTGGGGCGCAGTGCCTTGCCAGACACTGCCTTTCTCTGGTATCCTCATGTGCTTGATGCGAATGCGCGACTCGCGCGAATCTATGGATAGCTCGCAGTGTGTCAGTGAAGACGGGAAAGTATGGCTGACTGGGAAATCAACAAGCCGCTGGGTGAGTGTAGCGGCAGCGGACGGAAAATCGAGCCGGGCGAGGAGTACTACGGAGCGCTCGTCGAGGCCGAGCAGGGGCTTCAACGACGCGACTTCTGCAATGAGTTCTGGGAGCGGGAAAAGCCCCCCGTCTACTGTTTCTGGAAGACGAGGCTCGCTTCTCCCAACGAAAAGAAGGAGCTTTTCATCAGTGACGACATGCTGATGGCCTTTTTCGAGCGGCTGGCCAATGAGACGGAATCGGAGAAGGTGAGCTTCCGGTTCGTGCTGGCCCTGGTGCTTATGCGAAAACGCCGGCTCAAGTATGATTCCACAAAGATGGACAACGGTTGTGAAATCTGGCGGCTTCGCATGACGGGCGACAAGGATCTGGTCGATGTAGTGAATCCCCATCTCAACGAGGACCAGATCGAGCAGCTCACATCGCAGATCGGTCAGATTCTCCAGGCGGACCTATGAGGACAAACTCGGATTTCGTGCTTCGTGTTTCTTTCTCGATGGCAGTCGTCGTGGGAGTTCTGATGGGCGGCTGCGTGTCCGGACCTCCCCAACTGGCAATCTGCCCCGGCAAGCCGAACACGGAAGAGGCGTTGAACACGCTCGCGGCTCGGGCCGGGGCCGCCGTGCCGCTGCGGGCGAATGGGCAGGTCATGCTGACGTACCATGTGCCGGACAAGAAGAAGCCCGAGCGACACAATCTACCCTTGGAGCTGCGATTCGAGCCGCCCGGCGACATCTACATTCAGGGCAGCATCGCCGTGGACCCACGGGCGGTGATCCTCGGTGCCAACGATCGGGAATTCTGGCTGGCACTCTCGCCCAAGGAGATGAGCGGCTATTACATTGGGCGGTGGGACGAGGTGCTCGATTTCGAGGGACTGATGATGAGTCCTCGCGTGGTGCTCGAAGCCCTCGGGATCGTCGCCGAGCCGAACGGCGAGAACGATGCGGCCCTGTGGTCCCTGGAGAACAAGGGACCCTACGACATTCTCGTCCGCCGGGACGAGGCGGGTCATATGGTCCGGCGGGTGCATCTCTACGCGTGCGACTACGCCGTCCACAAGATCGAATATTTCGATGGGCGGGGCAAGGTTCCGGCGGTCGCAGAGCTTGGCGACTATGAAACTGTCGTGGAAGGATTCCGCGTGCCGACCAAGATTCACGTCGTCTCGACAACGCCGGACGGGCGGAAGGACACCATGGAGATCAGCCTCCGCGGTGTGAGAACCACCCAGTTCAACGACCGGCAGCGGCAGGTCCTATTCTCGCCGCCGGATCCCGACAAGTTTGAGAACATCTACCGATATGAAGCGGGCCGATGGGTCCCGGAGTAAGAGGATTTCAGATCATGGCCGAACGGAATCTGAAGGCAAGGATTCAACAGGGCGTATTCGTGTTGGATGGGGCGATGGGGACGCAGCTCATTGCCCGTGGGGTCGAGCCCGGCCGGTGCAACGACTGGCTGAACGTCGAGTTGCCCAACATGGTGCTGGACGTGCATCGGACCTATATCGGCGCGGGCGCCGACGCGATCATCACGAACACCTTCGGCGCCAATCGCTACGCCCTCGGTCGCCATGGCTGCGCCGACAAGGCATTCGAGATCAACAAGGCGGGAGCCCGGGTCGCCCGCGAGGCGGCGGGCGAGGGCTGCTATGTCCTCGGCGACATCGGCCCGACGGGGGACTTCCTCGAACCGCTCGGCACGCTCAAACGCGATCAGGTCCGCGAGGCCTTCGTCGAGCAGGTGGAGGGCCTGCGGGAAGGAGGCGTCGACGGCCTGATCATCGAGACGATGACGGCGCTCGACGAGCTCGAGGTAGCCATTACTGCGGCCCGATCTGCCGGCGGGGGCCTGCCCGTGCTGGCCTCGATGTCCTTCGACAAGGGCGGCGCGGGTTTTCGCACGATGATGGGCGTGGACGTTGCGACTGCGGTCTCGAAGATGATCTCGCTGGGCGTGGACGCGGTCGGTTTCAACTGCGGCACCACCACGCTCGATGAATACGTCGAGCTCTCGAAGGTCTACGTAACGGCGGCAAAGGCAGCCAAAGGCAAGGTGCAAATCTTCGCGGAGCCCAACGCCGGCAAGCCGGAACTCGTCGATGGCAAGGCGGTCTACAAAGTCACGCCCGAGGAATTCGCGGCGGCCTGTCGCAAAATCCTTGACGCCGGCATCCACATCCTCGGCGGCTGCTGCGGCTCTACGCCCCTGCACATCCGCGCGATAGCGAAGGCACTGAACCGGCAGGACCCGGGAGGGGTTTGAGGCCGAAGAGGAATCGCAGGGCGTTGATCCGTCTGATGAGCAACTCGTAGAGGATCATCGCGACGGCGAAGGAACTGAATACGATGATGAGGTATTCCAGCCAGAGCGGGGCATCGAGCCGGATTACGTGGAAGCCGATTGCCAAGATCACCGTCTGGTGCAGGATGTAGAAGGGCAGCACCGCTTCGTTGGCGTACTTCAGGAAGCGATTGCTGGATCGCAAGCGCCGGGCGCCGAAGCCGAGGATGGCGATGAGGCATGCCCAGCAGAGCAGACCTCGGATGAGGGCAAATCCCATGCTGCTCTCCGACAGACCACGCGTCTTAACGAGGACGTAGCCAACCGCGAAGGTGACAACCGCGACGATGAGGCCGGCAAAACGGTGTCTCTGCACAGCCTGCGTCGCCTCCTTGCCGCCGGCGAGCAGGAAGCCGAGAATGAAGATCGCGAAGTAGGGCAAGACACTCCAGCCGCCGAAGCCTCGCTGGTTGAAGAAGCCGTGCAAGGCGCTCTTGAGAGCGGGCGAGTTCGCGAGGAACTCCATGATCGCGATGGGAACCGCCAGCAGGAAGATCGTGCCGGGCACTTTCATCGTGTTGGACAGGGCACCGACCAGTCGGCTGCCCGTGCGGGACCGCAGGGCCAGGAACAGCGGCAAGGTGAGCACGGAGAAGACGAACAGTGCCTCCAGGTACCACAGGTGCAGTCCCATCCAGGCGAAGTTGCCGCCCCTCTGGATGCCGTACCACCCCTCGAAGTAGTGCGGATAGAAGCTCCAGAAGGAGCCGGAGAATTGCCCGTGGCTGATCCGTTCCAGGTAGACCTGGTATGGAACAATGAGGACGAATGTGCCGAAAAGCAAGGGCACAGCGAGCCGCTTGAATCGTGAGACTACGTATCGCGGCCAGTTCCGAGCGGCCAGCGAGTGGTACGCCCCGATCCCCGAGAGCACGAAGAACAGGGGCATCATCCACTGCACGGCGATCGCCACGAGAAACGAAACCACCTCGTTGGTCCGCGGACTCTTCACGTGCCAGCCCTCGGTGTCGAAGAAACGGGCGCAGTGAAACAGAAAGACCGCCGTCATCCCAAAGACCCGCAGCCAATCCACGTCGTAGCGACGCGTGAGATCAGGAGAGCCGTTAATTTGTCGACTATTCTGCGTCATTGTCCTGTGTCCCCCGCAGCAGCGTGCGCAGGACCTCCATGGTCCTGGCGGTTGCCCCCTGGTTTTGCCGAATGATCTCCTGCCCGGCTCGTGCGACGGTCTTGGCATAGGCCGGATCGGACAGGCACTTTCGCATCGTCGCCAGCAGATCGGCGCCGTCCCGCACCTCGATGGCGCCGCGGCCTTGCAGCAGGACTTCCACCGTTTGGCGGAAGTTGAACGCGTGCGGGCCGAAAAGTGTGCACTTGCCGAGGGCCGCGGCCTCCATCATGTCCGAACCGCCCATGGGGACGAGCGAGCGGCCCACGAGGATGATCTCGGCCAGCGAGTAAAACTTCCGCAGGTCGCCCATGGTGTCGCCGAGGATCACGGCTCTGCTGTTGTCGGAGGCTCGCGATGCCGTGCCTTTGAGCCGGCTGTAGCGGACCAGGGGAAACCCCATCTGCTCGATCAACTGCGCGACCTCCTCGAATCGCTCGGGCTTCCGCGGCACAACGGCCAGGCGAAAATCGCTGAAGGCCGGTTCCTGCACGAGGGATTTGTAGACGTCGAGGACAATCTTTTCTTCGTCGTTGCCCGTGCCGCCTGCGACCCAGAGCTTCTTGCCGCCCAGATTCAACTGCTCGGCCAGAGCTTCGGCGCCTTCGACGCGGTCGGCCACCTGGGCTGTGTCGTACTTCAGAGAGCTTGTGACGAGCACTCGCTCGGCGGGGCAGCCCAACTCGCGGAATCGCCCGGCGTATTGCTCGGTCTGGGCCAGGACGCGATCGATTTTGCTGAAAAACGCGCGGGTTATATGCTTGATCCGGCGGTATCGTGAGAAGCTGCGGTCGCTGATCCGGCCGTTGACGACGACGACCGGGATGCGCCGCTCGTGGGCGGTGAAGATGAAATTGGGCCAAACTTCGAGTTCCATGAGCAGGCAGACGGCCGGCCGGACACGGTCGAACGCCCGCCGAATGATCCACGAGACATCGAACGGGAAATAGAACACCTGCCATTTGCCGCCGAAGACCTTGTCCGCCTGGGCGTAACCCGTGTCGGTCGTCGTGCTGATGACGATCTCGCAGTCGCCGAACTGTCTTTCGATCTCGGCGACGAGGGTCTTGGCGGCGTTGACTTCGCCCATACTAACCGCCTGGAGCCAGATGCATCTCTTGCGGGGGTCCTTGCGGCTCACCTTGCCGAGCCGTTGCCCCCAGCCGCGGCGATAGCGGCCGTACCGGACGACCCGGTACACCAGAATCGGACTGACGGCCACGGCCGTCAGAAAGTATGCAATGTCCAGGAAGAATCTCATCGAAAGTCCTTCATCGCCGTGTCATGCCATTCAACCGGCACCCATGATACGCACGCGACGTCGTAGTGTCAAACACAGGCGGATGCGAGGGCGGTTCACGTGTCGGTCCGGCAGTAGGGCGGTCGGGGGTCATGTGGGGTCTGGGGATTCGCCGTGGTCATGCGCGCGACATAGTCCTTTGATTCTCGGACCACGATGCCGTTGAGGCCCAGCAAGGACAGGGCTTGCTCCGCTTCTGCATCTGTTGGCTCTTGTGTAGAACTGTCTGCACTCTCAATGATACGTTCCACTTCTCCCAGGCCGGATTTATGATGGCCAATTCGGTTTGCTCTTCCTTCTTCATGCCCTCTGTGTCTCTGGGGTGAAGATCTATGTCAATGCGAGGCGTTGCTGTCGGGCGTGTACTCCGGGACGAGGGTCGCGATCCTGGTGGTCAGGCCTGCGTGATCCTGGTGCTTGGCGAGATCGAGCAACTCCGCGATGCCCGCCCGCAGTCCGGCCCGATCCATCGGGATGTTCCGCCAGATGCTGATCTTGGGATGGCGGGTACGCTGCATGTCCTCGCCCTCGATGCGCAGCTCCTCGAAGAGTTTCTCGCCCGGCCGCAGGCCGGTGAAGACGATCTCGATGTCCTCGCCGGGGCGAAAGCCACTGAGCGTGATGAGTTCCTTGGCGAGGTCCACGATCCGCACGGGCTCGCCCATGTCGAGGACGAAGATCTCGCCGCCCTTGCCCATGCTGGCGGCCTGAAGCACGAGCTGGCTCGCCTCAGGGATGGTCATGAAGTAGCGTTTCATCTCCGGGTGCGTCACGGTGACGGGTCCGCCCTCGGCGATCTGCCGCTTGAAGATCGGGACGACCGAGCCTTCGGAGCCGAGGACATTCCCGAACCGGACGGTGATGAACTGGGTCCGGCTGGTTTTGCCGAGGTCCTGGATGTACATTTCTGCGATCCGCTTGGAGGAGCCCATGACGCTCGTCGGATTCACCGCCTTGTCCGTGCTGATCATGACGAAATGCGTGGCGTGGCGCCGGTCGGCGGCATCGGCGACGGTCTGGGTGCCCAGAACGTTGTTCTTGACGGCCTCCCCGGGATTCGTCTCCATCAGCGGCACGTGTTTGTGCGCCGCGGCGTGGATGACTACCTGGGGGCTGTACTGCTCGAAGATGGTCTCGACCCGCGCCGGGTCCGTGATGTCGCAGATGAGGGGCACGGTCCGCACGTTCGGAAACTCGTGACTCAGGTTCCGCTCCACGTAGAAGAGTGGGTTCTCCGCCTGCTCGACGAGCAGCAGCAGGCTCGGGCCGAAGCGGCAGATCTGGCGGCACATCTCGGAGCCGATCGATCCGCCGGCCCCGGTGATCAGGATCGTTCTGTTCCTGGCGAAGGTCTCGATCAGATCGAGGTCGAGCTGAACGACCTCCCGGCCGAGCAGGTCGTTGATGTCCACGTCGCGAATCTCCGAGACACGCAGCTTACCAGAGGCAATGTCCGTGATGGAGGGGACCGTACGGAAGCGGACCTGAGCGCCTTCGCAGACCTGGATGACTCGCCGGAGCTGCGGACGCGTAGCCGAGGGCATGGCGATGGCGATCTCTTCGATGTTGCGGTCCTTGCAGACTCGGGGCAGCTCGTCCACCGTCCCGAGCACGGGAATGCCGTGGATGTCGATGCCCTGTTTGACGGGATCGTCGTCGATGAAGCCGATCACGTCGTACTGGGTGACGGACATGCGGTGGATTTCGCGGAGCAGACCCTCTCCGGCGTTACCCGCGCCGACGATCAGGAACCGCGTCAACCGGCGGTTCTCGGTCGTGCGGAATTCTTCGTAGTAGAGGCGAGTGATCATTCGCAGGCCCGCCGGCAGGAGGATTGTGCCGAACAGATCGGCCATGAAGACGCCCTGACTGACCGCCGCGATTCCCTGCGGCAGGGCGCGTCGAACCGCCGGGACTTGCAGGATTACCACGAACCAGACGGCGACGATGATCAGCGTGCTGACCAGCGACGCACGCACAATTCCGAGCAGGTCCGAGATGCTTACGTAGCGCCACCAGCCGCGATATTGCTTGAACCCCCCGAACACGGGCAGCTTGACAACGAGCACGAACAACAGGAGGAATGGGTACTGCTCGACGAGCCACTCATGCCGGAACTGCATGTTGTTCGCCACGAGGAATGAGAACATCAGGGAAGCCGCGAAGGCCAGGATATGGGCCAGTACGATGAGTGGCTTGCGGAAGGTCAGTAGGAGACCGGCCGGCGAAACGGGGACACGCGAAGGCCTGCCGTCACCGAACGGCGCGTCGGTCTCAGTGTGTGAATCGCACATATTCCCCCGGCATCGCACTTGGCTTTTGACTACGTCACAACTTCAAGCAAACAAGGCACTTGGCGCCGTCGAACGGGCCCGCCGGTATCATCGGCACAGACGGTGCTGCAATTCACTTGCAACGCCGTTTGGAGCGCCTTTGTCTGTCCGCCGGGGGAAAGGGCGGTAGTGTCACGGTTATTCGGACGTTTCGGCCGCCTCCTCGGCAGCCACGTGCACTTCGTCCAAGGCGGTGCCATCGACGCGGTGTCGCATCAATGCGTAGATGATCGTGTTGGCGGAGAAGTAGAAGCTGATGACGAACGAGATCATCAGTCCGACGACCGCAAGAATCCAGATCCGGATGAGGAAAGCCGCGAGCCAGAGGGACCAACCATCCGCTGAAGCGGCTGCCCCAAGAAGGTCGTCGAAGCTCGGCGCCGGCCAGATCGCCTGGAGCTTCTCATCGCGGAGGCCGAGTTGGAGGAATCCGTGAGTTACCCATAAGACGACGAATGTGAAGAAGCGGACGAAGAGATAGCAGACGGTCCCATAGAAGGCGGCTGCCGAGGTGTAGAAAGCCATCCGCCAGGGCCTTGCATAGACGTTGCTGAAGGATCGACTAATGGCATCGAAGAAGTCGGAATCTTCGTAAGCGACTGCGGGGGCCATGAGGTTCAGCCCGGCTATCGCACCGATGAGAACGACGGCGATGAAAGGCCCGGCCACAAGGCCCACGGGAAAGAGCAAGCCGGCGAGCAACTCTCCCACGATGGGGATGTTGCCGATCAGGCCGAGCGCGACGATGGGAATGCCCAGCAGGATCGCAATGCCGACCGGGGCAACCGGGGCGGCGATGAGACTCGCAAGTCTCGTCCTCGCGAAGCGGGCGGCCCGGACCAATCCTGGTCTTTCATTGCGGGCGAACTGCAGGGCGGCGATCCGGCAGATGGCGCCTCCGGCGAAGGACAGGGCGACAAGGACGACCGCAAAGAAAACCATGCTGTACACCGTATGGTACGTGAAGGCCCAGACTATCGCACGGAGGCATCGGACGACGTTCCCGGAGCGACAGTGGACGGCGCAGAATTGCCACAAGGTCGCGAATACTCCGGCACGATCACTGTCGGCCGGGGGCGATTCCCGCAGTGCCTGCAATCCGGCGTCGGACATCACGTACAAATCGAGTTCGGTGGTCCGGTCGAGACGCTCTGCGCCCATGAATCGTCCGTATACCGCGGCGGGCGGACTGTCGATCACGATCACGGTTCGGCTCAGGTCCATGAGCCAGCCGGTCGCGCAGATCACCGTTACGGCGGCGAATGCGACGGCCAGCTTGGACGGCTGGATGGCCATGCGAAAAGACCGGAAGATGTGGGGGAAAAGGAAACTGCCGAACGGGGATGTAAACTCTCTTACCTCGACCATGCTGCCTCCTTTCAAGATCTCTCGACCGCATCGCTGCAACACGGAGCAACCGCTGAAGTCCAGGCTATGCTACACCACGATGGCCGCAATGTCTATAGCAACTGCGGGGGATTATAGGTCGATTTCCGGACTTGGCTCGAGCGCGTCCTCCGATTCCTCTTCGGGTTTGGCGGGAATGCGATAGTCGGCATCGAGCCAGGCTCCCAGGTCGATGAGTTTGCACCGCTCGGAGCAGAAGGGAAAGAACCGAGGCAGTCCAGCGTGACCCTCCATCGACAGGGCGACGGAGCGCTCGCAGATCGGACACGTGAACCGGCCGGGCGATCCTGAACGGCCCTCTTTCGTTTCATCTCGGTCTCGCATCCGAGTATTCCGTTCGTCCTTAAACCTGCTGTCCATTACCGGTGCTCAAGATCGTGCCCACCTAATTTGTTTCCGAGGCTCCTGTGTTGCCGGGCCGGCAACTCGGGATCGCATGGCGGTCACTCGAATTCCGGCACGCGCCCTTCTTCAATCATCCTTGCATACTCCACGGAATAACGCGCCCAAGGCTGGGCCTCAAGTCTCGCTTTGGAGATCGGCTTGCCGGTACCCTCGCAGATCCCGTACGTGCCGGCGTCTATGCGGTGCAGAGCATCGTCGATCTCGACGATAAGCCTCCGCTCGCTGTCCATCAGCCCCAGCGAGAACTCCTGCTGGAAATTGTCCGTCCCCAGATCGGCCATGTGGATGGGCATGCTCGACAAATCCCCGCTGGCGTCCAGTCTCGACTTTCGCAGCGTCTCTCCCTCGATTTCGTGAACGTTCAGGAGGATCTCCCGCCGCTTCTGCAGGAGTACGTTCTTGAACGCCGCAAGTTCCTTCGCGCGGAGGCGCCGCTTGGGGATTTGCTCGCGATCACCGTTCCTCTTGGATGTTTTCTTTCGTTTCTCAGCCACTTCTGAGTTACCTCTCATACGTGTCATCATTAGACAAATTCGATTACGTCTATAGAACTATCTATTATACCACGATTTTGTTTGCAGGCATAGCCTAATCTCTCGAAAAAGCACAAAAGCGTCAAAGATACTGCCCAAGGTTTTCCCCTGTCGGTCGTTTGAAGCGTCCCATAAAGGCGTCCGGGCTTCCTTCATCGGAATTCGGCTTCCGCAGAGAGCGGAGAAATCACACCGAGCGGCCGGAGAAACCGGCGTTTTTTGCCATTGCCCCCAGCGGCATGATGAATCGCTCCCGTCCGATCGTTCCCGAGAGAACCTGGACGCCAAACGCCTGCTGAATCTCCTGGGGCGTGAGAATATCCCCGATCGGACCGATGCGGTAGCCGGGGTGGGGCAGGCTTTCCGGCGGCGCATCGGCGTCTTGGACGGGCGGGTAGAGCAACAAAGCCTCATTACAGTATTGCGACGCCAAGTTGATGTCGTGAGTTACTGCGACGATTGTGGCGGCGGTTTCTCTCTGGATGGATCTCAGCAGGTCGTAGATGGCCACCTGGTGTTTCAGATCGAGAAACGACGTGGGCTCATCCAGAAGGAGGATGGAGGTGTTCTGTGCCAGGGCCCTGGCGATGAAGACGCGTTGCCGCTCTCCGGCACTGAGGCTCTCCAGCGGCCGCGACGCGAATCGGGCCGTATCGGTCATTTCGAGGGCCCGGGCGGCAAGGTCGCGATCTTCTTCGCTCTCGAATCCCCACCGGCCGTAGCAGGGGGTCCTCGCCATCAGGACGGTCTCCAGGACGGAGAAGCCAAAGGCCGGCACGAACTCCTGCCGGACAACAGCGATTCTACGGGCAATCTCCGGCAAGTCATAGGAATATAGCTCTCGACCCTCCAGGAGGACAGTTCCCGACTGAGGCCGCAGGAGTCCGGCCATGATCTTGATGAGCGTGCTCTTGCCCGCCCCATTTGCTCCCGCGACTGCAAGGAACACCCCGGGTCGAACGGCGATATCGATCCGGCTCAGGACAGGCCGCTGCGGGCTGTAGCCGAAGGAAACCTGATTGACCTGGATTGCCGCTGTCATGTTGGCCAGTATACCTTCTTGCTGTGGCGGATGAGCAGGAATAGAAAGAACGGGCCTCCGATCATGGCGGTCACTACCCCGACCGGCAACTGGCCGGGGGCCACGACCATCCTGGCCACGGTGTCGGCTACGACGAGGAACATCGCGCCGACAAGGCTGCTCAACGGCAAAAGTTGGCGGTGGTCCGGCCCGAACAGGAGTCTCACGGCATGGGGCACGATCAGGCCGACGAATCCGACAAGTCCGCTGAGGCTGACCGCCACGGCGGTGATGAATGCAGAGATCGCGAAGGCCGCGAATTCGACCCTTTCGACGGGGACGCCGATGCTCCGGGCGTCCTCGTGGCCCACGCTGATGATATTGAGTTGAGGGCCCAGGAAGAACAGGGCCACAATGCCGGCTACGATGCAGCCCCCGCCGACCCAGAGGACGAAAAAGTCCTCCTCGGTCATGTTGCCCATGAGCCAGAAGAGCGTGGCATAGAGTTGCTGGCCCTTGGCGATGGAAACGAGGAACATAATCATCGCCGAGAAAAAGGCGTTCACCACGACGCCGGCCAGAAGCAGTCCGGTGACCTGGTATTTGCCCGTGACGCGGCCGATGCCCCAGACCAGCCACACCGTGCCAAGGGCCCCGGCAAAGGCAAAGACCGCGATGGGGGATCGTCCCCATAGGGTCCAGCTCAGACCCCCGATCACAGCGATCATGGCCCCGAGTCCGGCGCCGCTCGAGACGCCCAGGATGTACGGGTCGGCCAGCGGATTGCGGAGCAGCGCCTGAAACACGACCCCGGAACCCGCCAATGCCGCTCCGACCATTGCCGCCAGGAGGACTCTGGGGATGCGGACCCGCACGAGTATCTCGTAGTCGGGAGCGGGCATTGCGTCCGTCCTCGCCCCGCCCAGCGCGGCTTTCAGGGAGATGTGCTGTGGGCCGACCAGCGCGCAAACCAGCATGATCGTCACGAGCAACATGGCGGCGATGCTCGTTCTGAACAGCAGGGTTCTGGGCGTAAGCGGATGCACTTGTCAGTCTCCGATCAACTCCGGCCGAAAACACTCGGCGATTGTCCTGATCGCGATGGGCAGCCGGGGGCTCAGCCGGGAGACCACGTCGCCATCGATCACGAGGATTCGTCCCGCCGTCACAGCCGGCACATTCTCAAAGCGGTCCCACCAGGCAAGGGCCTGCGCACGCTGCGGATCCGTCGTTCCCGGCAGCATCGCGGGCTCGATAATAACCTCCGGACGAGCCGCGATCACTTGCTCGGCCCCGATTGCCGGGTAAACATGAAGCGTCGGACCGATGGCGTTCTCGCCTCCGGCCAACTCGATCATCTCGTTGATGAAGGTATTGCGGCCGGCCACGCGAAGCGGCTCCCTCTGCACGACCCACAGGACTCTCACCGGGCGCACCCCTGCGGTCACCGACCGAAACCGCTCAAGCTCGGCTCGTATGTCCGCACACAATGTGTCGGCTTGTCTGCTCGCGCCCGCGATGTCCCCGATGGCGGTGATTGCCTCAAAAAGGCCCGCGATGGTCTCCACTTCCACCACCAGGCTGGCGTAACCCATGCGTCGCAGTCTTCTGGCCAGGTCTCTGTGCTGCTCGAATGCCTCCGCCACGATGAGGTCCGGGCGGGTGGCGATCACCGCCTCGATATTCGGCTGCCAGAAGGTGCCGACCCTCGGCTTGGTCCTGGCGGCGGGCGGGTAGTCGCTGTCCTGTGTCACGCCGACAACGTTCGGCTCAAGCCCGAGGGCGAACAGGATTTCCGTAAGGTTCGGCGCCATCGATACGATGCGGCGGGGGACCCGTGCGCTGGGATTGCGGTTTGCCTCGTTCATCGGGGACCGCACGATGAACGACCCCGACGCCATCCATAACACGAACGCCGCCGATAGAAACCACCATCTGCTCATCAAGTCCTCTTGAATTGCTTCTCCAACTCGCTGATTGAGAATTGGATCGTCGTGGGCCGGCCGTGTGGACAGCGGCTCGTCGATTCGAAACGCTCTCGGTCCGTGAGCAATTGCCGGATCTCGCCGTCGGTGAGTTTCTGTCCGGCCTTGATTGCCGCCTGGCAGGCGACCATATTCAGGATGTTGTCGAACAGGTCTCTCTTGGCCATTGTGTTGCCCCGCTCCACGAGAAGGTCCAGGAGACCCTGAACGAACTCCAGAGGCGAGACGTTTTCCAGCATGGTGGGGAACGTCTGGATGGCGTATGCCCTCGGCCCAAACGGCGTCAGCTCGATGCCCAACTGGGTCAGCATGCCGCCATGGTTCTCGATTGCCCCGGCCTGTGCCTCGTTGACTTCAAGGCTCTCGGGCAACAGCAGCCGCTGGGATTCGAGGCTCTCCCGTTGCAACCGTCGCTGAAGGATCTCGTAGAGCATACGCTCGTGCAGGGCGTGCTGGTCGATGATGACGAAGCCGTCCTCGGTCTGCTCGATGATATAGCTGTCGTGGATTTGCAGGTACTTGTTTTCGGGGGGCAGAGGGATTGCGGCAGGACCGGGCCTATCGACCATGGTTCTTCGATAGTCCGAATCGCGGCGGTCGGGCGTGCTCTCCGCGCGCAGATCGAATTGCTGCTGCTGGTGAACGGGCCGATGCCTCTTGAAGAACTCCGCCATCGCATCAGCGATCTGCTGCTTCCTCAAGTCCCGGCCCACGCCCTCGTCGTCCGTCGCCGGCGATTCCCCACTCGGCAATTGTGCGGCGATGTTCAGATTGGTGCCCAGCAGCCGCTCCCGCAACACGCCGAGGACCTGCGAATGGACGAGGTTCGAGTTGTAGAATCGCACCTCGATCTTCGTTGGGTGCACGTTCACATCGTATTCGCTGACGGGCATCTCGATGAACAGGAACACAACCGGGAATCGGTTCGCGTCGAGCATACCCCGATATGCTTCCTTAACGGCGTGCGAGATGAACTTGTCGCGGATGAATCGACCGTTGAGAAACGCGTACTGGAACTGGTTGCTCGTCCGCGACAGGCCCGGCAGGCCGAGCAGCGCGCGGATGCGAATGCCTTTCTCGTTGGTTTCTGTCTCGATCAGGTCGTCGCGGGTCTGAGAGACGAGCATCGGGAAGAGCTGGGCGACCCGCTGCTTGAGGTTGTCGGTCTTCGAGAGCCGATACAACTGCCGGCCGTTGTGGATCAGCGCCAGATCGAGACGGCCTTGCGGCAAGGCGCTTCGGGCGAACTGCTCGGTGATATGGCCCAACTCCGTGTTCGCCGTCCGCAGAAACTTGCGGCGGGCGGGCGTCTTGTAGAACAGATCGCGGACCTGGATCGTTGTGCCGATGTCGCCGCTGCAGGGTGCGACGGGACCTTCGTCGCCGCAATCGATCTCGATGCAGTGCCCCTGGTTGCTGCCGGGCGTTCGGCTGACCGCGCGGACCCGGGCGATCGACGCGATGCTGGCCAGCGCCTCGCCGCGAAACCCCAGCGTGGAGATCCGGTTCAGGTCGGTGGCCTCTTTGACCTTGCTCGTGGCGTGGGGCTCGAAAGCGGTCGCCAGGTCGCCCGCATCCATGCCGTTGCCGTTGTCGCTGACGGCGATCAGCCTGCGGCCTCCGTCCTCGACGGTCACCGTGATGGCGGTGGCCCCCGCATCGATGCTGTTCTCCATCAGTTCCTTGACGACGCTGGCCGGGCGCTCGATCACCTCGCCTGCGGCGATCAGATTCACCATGTTGCGATCAAGGAGAACGATTCGACTCATAAGCCTGACACCGCCCCGGCCATGAACTTGTGCATTCTCCGGGAGCCAAACGAGAATCGGTTGCCTCCCGGAGCAGTCGGCAGCTCATTTGACTTTGCCGCACTACCTCTTGATGCCTCGCCTGTACTACGGCTGTAACAGACTTCGCCCGGTCATTTCTTTGGGCTGGGGCAGCCCCATGACCTCCAGGAGCGTCGGGCCAATGTCGGCCAGCGTGCCGCCGTCGCGGAGCCTCATGCTCTTGTACCGATCATCGAAGATGATCAGCGGGACGTCGCCGACCGTGTGCGCCGTGTGCGGGCTGTTCGGCGAGCCGTCGATCATCTTCTCGAAGTTCCCGTGGTCGGCGGTGACGATGGCCGCGCCGCCCATACTCTTGACTTTGTCGAGAATCTTGCCGACGCATGTATCGACCGTCTCGGCGGCCTTGATCGCCGCGGTCAGATCGCCGGTATGGCCCACCATGTCGGGATTGGCGAAGTTGACGATCATGACGTCGTACTTGTCGGAATCGAGCCGCTCCAGCACGACGTTCGCCACTTCATAGGCGCTCATCTCGGGCTTCAGATCGTAGGTCCGAACCTTCGGCGACGGGACGATCTGCCGATCCTCGCCCTTGAAGGGCTTCTCGTTGTAGTCGTTGAAGAAGAATGTCACGTGGGCGTATTTCTCTGTCTCGGCGCAGCGGAACTGTTTGATGCCGAGGGAGCCCCAGTACGCGCCGAGGATGTTCTTCATCTTCGGGGGTTTCGGAAACGCCACGGGCGCCGGGATCGATGCATCGTACTCGGTCATGCAGACAAAATACACATCCGGTTTGACGGTTCTCGTGAACTCTTTGAAGTCCGGATCGACGAACACGCGGGTGATCTCGCGGGGCCGGTCGCCCCGGAAGTTGAAGAACACGACGCCGTCGCCGTCGGAGATTGTGGCGAGCGGCTCGCCGTCCTCTTTGACAATTGCGGTCGGCTCGATGAATTCGTCGGTCACACCCTTCTCATAGCTGCTCTTGACGGCCTCCGTCGTGCTGCGGGCCTTGAGGCCCTTGCCAAACCTCAGGCATTCATAGGCCTTCTGCACGCGGTCCCAGCGGCTGTCTCGGTCCATCGCATAGAAACGGCCCATGACCGTCGCGATCTTGCCCACCCCGATTTCGGCCGCTTTCTTCTCGATGCCCGCCAGGTAGCCCAGGCCGCTGTCGGGCGGCGAATCCCGGCCGTCCGTGAAGGCGTGGATGAAGACGTCCTTCAGGTCGTTGCGCTTGGCGAGCTCCAGCAGGCCGTAGAGGTGCCCGAGGAGCGAGTGCACGCCAATGTCGCTGCACAAGCCCATCAGGTGCATCTTGCCCTTGTGGGCCTTGATGAACTCGATGAGCTTCAGGAATTGCTCGTTCTTGAAGAACGATCCGTCGCGGATGGCGAAGGTCAGCCGGACCGATTCCTGGGGTACGATGCGGCCGGCCCCCATGTTCTGGTGGCCCACCTCGCTGTTGCCCATGGTTCCATCGGGCAGGCCGACCCACTCGCCGTGTGTATGGACCAGGCAGTGGGGGTACTCGGCCATCAGCATGTCGTCCGTCGGGGTACGCGCCCGCTTGATGGAATTGTATGCGTCCTCATTCGGGTCCGGGTTATAACCCCAACCGTCGCGTATAATTAAGACACAGGGCCTTTTCTTTGGGTCGATTTTCTCTTTCGTCATGTAGAACTTGCCTTTCAAACAGGTACAGGGGACCTGGACACGGCGTATCACATCCGAGGCCCGATTCGAAGCGCAGACGCGATTCCGCCGGACAGCCTACGGGTTCGGTATCATACAGGCGCCCCAAGACCCTGTCAAATGTTTGGCGGATAGGCCAGGGAATCGTAGCACGGGGTGTCAATCGTTTTGACTGGGAGGGGAGCTCTGGTATAATCCACGGGCCGGCAGGACGTGGAATCGCGCAAGGATGACGGCCGGACATCTGGAAAGGCGGTCCATCGGTGTCTGAGGGAAAGAACAAGACGTGTGTGGCAAGGTTGGCGGGTCTGTTGCTCGGCTTGTGCCTGTTTCCGGGGTGTGCGCCGCGACGGTCCGTGCTGGACCTGTATATGGATGCCGTGGCGTTTCGCGAATTGGGGCAGGATCGGCTGGCGATCGACAAATTGAACGAGGCGATCAAGGCCGATCCGAGCTTTGTCCTGGCGCACTCGGAGTTGGGCAAGGCGTATGAGAAGCTGGGTGAGCACCAGAAGGCTTCGGTCGCGTTCAAGCAGGCGACCCGGCTGGATCCGTGGTCGTTCGAGAACCGTTTGAATCTGGCCCGGACGTATGAGAAGCTGGAGAAATACTCCCTGGCGGCCGATATGTATGGCCGGGCCGTCGAGTTGGATCCGAATAGCCTCGATGCCTTGGCGGGGGCGGCCGGCTGCTGTGTGAAAGCGGGCCAGTACGCCAAGGCGCAGGCCTATTGTGAGCGGCCCCCGGACCAACGGCCCGAGTTACTGCCGGTCTTGGCGCGAGCCTATGAAGGCCGGCAGGATTACGCACGGGCCATCGAGGTCTACGAGAGGCTGTCCGCAATGAGCGGACCCGATCCGAACGTCCTGCTGTCCTTGGGCGTAGCTTGTGTGAAGGCAGGGCGCTACGACCGGGCGAGGGATGTCCTTGCCTCGGTGGCGCAGATGCGGCCGACGGATGGTGCTGTCGTGCGGCACTTGGGCTACTGTTTTATCAAGCTTGGGGACCTGGAGCAGGCGATGCAGGCGTACCACAAAGCGATCGATCTGGACGGCAACGATTGGGAGGCGTATCGAGGCCTGGGCGTCGCCTGTATGCTTCGGGCCCGCCAGTCGGAGGATGCCCGCTGGAGGGAACAGGCGCTGCGTCATTGGCGCCGTTCCCTGGTTATCAAGCCGGACCAGCCCAAACACGAGGTGCTGGAAAGGCTGATTCGTGAGAACTCGAAACAACAGAATCCTTTGCAGGGACTGAACTACTGAAGCCATGGCGACAGGCAATCAAGAGACGACTGAACCAATCGCATCAAGCTGTTCACTGAGTCCTCATCAGCGTATGGAGCTGCCCGATGTGACGGCGCACCTGATCTTCTGGCCGACACTGTTTCTGGGCCTCGCGCTGGATTTGTGGACGAAGCACGCGGTGTTCGCCTGGCTGCGGGACGCCGATGGGCAGAGGGCCGGAATCATCGATGGCTTTCTGACGTTCCAGTTGGCCCTGAACCGGGGGGCTGCGTTCGGAATCGCTGATGGGCGACAGACCTTCCTGATCGGAGTTTCGCTGCTTGCCATGCTCATCATCCTCGGTGTGTTCTTCTTCGGCGGATGGCGACATCGCATGATCCAGGCCGCGTTGGGTCTTTTCGCGGCGGGCGTCTGCGGCAATTTGTGGGATCGCGCCTTCAACGAGGGCCGGGTTCGCGATTTCATCGACGTGGTCTACTGGCCCGGGCGGCACTGGCACACGTTCAATGTGGCCGACGCCATGTTGTGTGTCGCGGTCGGGTTGCTGATCATCGCGACTTTCTTTACTGATTCGTCAGATCGAAAACGTGCTCGGCCACAAAAATAGGAGCCTGGATCGCTGCGCACAGCGCAATGGCGTCGGAGGGGCGGGAATCGACCTGGACCGTGCGCCCGTCGATGGCGAGATGGATCGTGGCGTAGAACGTATGATTGCGGAGGTCGGTGATGACGATCCGCTCGACTCGCGCTCCGAGGCCGTCGATGATGTTGGCCAACAGGTCGTGGGTCATTGGGCGGGGCGGCTTGATCCCCTTGAGCCGCCGGTCGATGGCGAAGATCTCCACGATCCCGATCACGATTGGGAATCCGCGAGAGCCGTGACGCTCCTTCAGCACGATGATCTGCTGGTCGGAAGTCTCATTGATGATGATCCGCGACAGTTCAACTTCCACTTCCATTCGGTCCCCCTGTATTCGCTAACCGCCGAGCTCGGCCAGGTGCTTCTCAACGGCCTGTAGCTGTTCCTGGAGCTGCTGGAGCTTCTCCCGGGCCTGGGCCACGACCTCAGGTTTGGCCCTCGTCACGAAGTTCTCGTTGGCCAACTTGCCTTCCACGCCTTTTTTTGCCTGCTCGATTTCCTGCTTCTGCTTTGTGAGCCGAGCCCGTTCCGCATCGGGATCGATCACGTCGTGCACGTAGAGGTGCGTCTCTTCTACAATGGCCGTTGCGGCGTTGTTCGGTTTGGCAAGGCCCTCTGCGGCCTGGAACGTCTCCAGTCCCGCCAACTGGCAGACCAGATCGCCGCCGGCGCCCAGGATTGCGGCTGTGGCCTGCGGCGCGCCCGCCGAGGCTTTGAGCTTTGCACTCGGTGCGATGTTGTACTGGCTCCTGATGTCGCGAATCGCCCGGACGACATCCTGAATGATCTGGATTTGTCTCTCGACTCCGGCGTCCTTCAGGTGCGACCGCTCGCCCGGCCACGGGGCGACCGCCAGGGCGTCCGTGCGCTCGGTCGCCGCGATGCCCTTGAGTTCTCGGACCGGGGCCAGCTCGTTGAGCTTCTGGTAGATACCCTCCGTGATGAAGGGAATGAAAGGGTGCAACAGACGCAGCGTTTGGTCGATCACGAAGGCCAGGACGTTCTGTGCCACCCCTCTGCTGCGGTCGTCCCGCACTCGGTACTTGACCCATTCGAGATACCAGTCGCACAGGTCGTTCCAGAAGAAGCGGTACAATTGGGTGAGTGGCTCACTGAATTTGTACGCCTCGATGGCCTGCGTGACCTCGTCGCGGGTCGTCGCCAGGCGGGACAGAATCCAGCGGTCGGTGATGTCCAACCGGCCCGCATCGAAGTCGGCTGGGTCCATGCCCTCCAAGTTCATCATCGCAAATCGCGACGCATTCCACAATTTGTTGCAGAAGTTGCGGCCGATGTCGAACTTGGGCGAGGTGTTCGCCGTGCGTCCGTCGGGCAACGTCATCGAAGCCACGGGCATGCGGATGTCCTGGGTGTCCGTCGTCATGCTCGCCAGCGTGAAACGCATTGCGTCGGCGCCGTGGCTGTCGATGGCGACGAGCGGGTCGATGCCGTTGCCGAGGCTCTTGGACATCTTGCGGCCCTCGCCGTCCTGGATCATGGCATGAATGTAGACATCGCGGAACGGGATATCGCCCGCGCAATACTGTCCCATCATCACCATGCGAGAGACCCACAGCGTAATGATCTCGCGGGCGGTGCAAAGCACGTCGCCCGGATAGAAGGTCTTGAGCGTCGGCGACTCCTCGGGCCACCCCAATGTGCTGAACGGCCACAGCGCCGACGAGAACCACGTATCGAGCACATCGTCGTCCCGATTCCACTTGCGAACGTGCTTCTGAAATCCAAGGCACAACTCACGCCCGCCAGGTAAGCCTGTCAGACCTTCGATCCGTTTCACACGAGGATACGGTTCTCCAGGTTTCCGTTCTATGGCATTCGCGGGAATGGAGAATAGGAACTTGGCGACCCTGTCAAGAGTATCATCTCCACCTGGTGTCTCGAAACAGACGTATGCGACATAATCTTCAGTCTCGGAATTCTGAACAGCGAAGTCAACATCACATCCGAGACCTTTCAATAGACTCCTCAGTTCCCTGTCAACCACTGCTGCCGGGTTGACGTAGTCAGATGATTGCAATTCAGCAGACGTGCTGTTAAGCTCCATGCGCCAAGTCGGAATGCGATGTCCCCACCAAAGCTGGCGGCTGATCGGCCAGTCCCGCAGGTTCTCCAGCCAGGTCTGGTACGTCCTGGCGTATCGTTCGGGGATGAATCGCAGTCGGCCATCGAGCAGGGGTTTCAAGGCCAGTCCCGCAAGGGAGTTCATCGGCACATCGGTTCCCTCGATCATGCCTTGGCCGAACTTCTGTGCCAGGTGTTCGATAGGCTGCTTGACTGCCACGTACCACTGATCGGACAGATAGGGTTCGATGGGGACGTGGCTGCGATAGCTGTGGCCGACTTCGTGGGCATAGTCGCGGATGTCCTCCAGCAGCTTCTCCTGGCGAAACCACTCGACGACGGCCTCCCGCGCCTCGAAGCGATCCATGCCAAGCAGATTGCGGGCCTCGGGCTCCGTGGCGTCCTGCCAGCCGTGCTTATCGCTGATCGAACCGTCCGGCGCCATCACGTTGATGACGGGCAGGTTGTGCCGCTGCCCGATGGCCCAGTCGTCCGGATCGTGGGCGGGCGTGACTTTCAGGAAGCCCGTGGAGAAGCGGGCTTTCTCGTCCTCGCTCTCAGGATTCGGCAGTACAACATGCTCATCGGCGATGATCGGGATGATTCGTCCCACGATGGGCAGACGAATCTGCTTGCCCACGAGGTAGGGAGCCCTCGGGTCGGCAGGATTCATCGCGACGGCGGTATCACCGAGCATCGTCTCCGGCCGGGTCGTGGCGACCGTGACGTGGGTGATCGTAGCGAGGGCGTCCCGCCCTTGCGTCCCACGGGCATCTTGCCCGTGGTCTTCCTGTTGCGGATCCTGCGGCTTGGTCCCAGCCCACGGCCAGTCCTCAAGCCCCGCCTTCTCGGGGTTCTGCAGCAGATAGTTCAGATGGTGATTGAAGTCGTTTTCGTCCCGAATCAAATGATCGTAGGATTCCTCTTGCCAGAAGGACCCTGTTTTCCCTAATCGCTTGTTCGCCTGCTTGGCGGTGAAGGATTTCCAACTGTGAAGAATGCCGGCGAGATCGTACTCCTCAAAGGGGCGAACTATCACGTGGACGTGATTGGGCATGATGCACCAAGCGATTAAATCGTACCGTTGGCTGTCGAAATGCCGCAATGCATCTTGGACCAACGAGGCGATCTCGGGTTTGGCCAGGTGACAGTCGCCTTGGCCTGAATCGAGGAATGTTTCGATTCGAGAGCCGTAAAGGCGGTCGAGTTCCATTTCCTCATGAGCCGTCAGAGGGCGAGCTTGCTGTTGTGCCCGCAGAAGGATTTCCTCTCGTTCCTGCCGCCACGCATCGAGAACATGCGAAGGGAGGCTGTTCGCCAGGCGGAAGGTGACCGCGTAGGCGGCGCCGGATTTTGTCCAATGGGGAAGACAGCGGCCTTTGCGCCTTTGCAGCTCATCGGCTTGGGCCGAGAGCGGGACGCTCTCGGGACGCAAGGGCGGGACGCCATCGCCACTCACGGCCGGGATGCCCGTGCGACTCATGGGCGGGACGCCCATGCTACGAGGCATCACCACCGGTTCGACGAGCGGATATCGCATGTACCAGAAATGGCCCTGGACGGTCTCGTGCTCGACCTCATCGTCGGCGAGGACTGTCTGTGTGGCCGGGTCCCAGTTGACGAGGCGTTTGCCCCGGTAGATCAGGCCGTCCTGGAACAGTTTGAAGAACGTCGCGCGGACCGCCTTGGCGCACGTCTCGTCCATGGTGAACCGCGTCCGCTCCCAGTCGCACGAGCAGCCCATCGCCTTGAGCTGGCCGAGGATCGTCGCCTCGTACTCGTCCTTCCACGCCTGGATGCGCTTGACGAACTCCTCTCGCTGGAAGTCGGTGCGGCGTTTGCCTTCCTCGGCCAGGATGCGTTTCTCGACCACCGTCTGCGTGGCGATGCCGGCGTGGTCCGTGCCGGGCATCCAGAGCGTCTCCCGTTGCTGCATCCGGCGAAAGCGGATCAGGATGTCCTGGAGTGTGTTGTTCAGCGCATGTCCCAGGTGCAGCGCGGCGGTTACGTTCGGCGGGGGGATCACGATCGTGAATGGCTTTCGTTTGTCCCCATCGCGAGAGGGTTCCGCATGAAAGTAGGACCCCGACTGCCAGAGTCGGTCGATCTGCTCCTCGATGGCTTTCGGATCGTACACCTTGGACAACTGCTCTGTCATGACCCATCCAACGTAGAGAACGGATAAAAAAATTCCGGCAGACACGTGCCTGCCGGAAGTTATGTTAATCGCGAGGTGACACCCTGTAAAGCGCTCGGTTTTTCACAACGCCGCACCATTCCGTTTCACAGGCGGCCGGTGTCATCCTGCACAAGCGGCTTAGGCCGAGGATAGTCTCAGTCCAGGTTCATGGTCATCAGGAACTCGGCGTTGCTCCGGGTCTTGGCAAGCCGGCTCTTGAGCAACTCGACGGCTTCGACGGGGTTCAGATCGCTGAGGACTCGACGCAGGCGGTAGACCAGCTCAAGCTCCTTCGGGTCCAGCAGCAGCTCCTCGCGTCGCGTTCCGCTTCGGCTGATCTCGATGGCCGGCCAGACCCGCCGATCCACGAGCCGGCGGTCGAGGTGCAACTCCATATTGCCGGTCGCCTTGAACTCTTCGAAAATCACTTCGTCCATCTTGGACCCGGTATCGATCAGGGCGGTGGCGAAGATGCTCAGCGAGCCGCCTTCTTCGACCTTTCGGGCCGCCCCGAAGAACTTCTTGGGCATCTGCATGGCGCCCGCATCGACGCCGCCGGTCAGAATGCGGCCGGAGTGGGGCGTCTCGTTGTTGTAGGCCCGCGCCAGACG
>DCUI01000292.1 GCA_002327785.1 Phycisphaerales bacterium UBA2218 | reverse complement strand
GAAGGCGCCGGCTGGTGGCGCGATGCGGTGCGGCCCACGCGGACCCGGACCGTCTCTGCCTGGGGCTTGAACCTGGTGGTTCTGACGTTGCGGGTGTATCCGTCCTGGGGTGGCGAACCGCTAGTGCTTCGTTACGCGTGATTGGATGAATATTATCCGGTCTCTTTGCCGATGGGATAGTTGTACCCAGGTAAGGAGACCTACCATGAAGAAGAAGTATATCGTCACCCTGATGGAAGAGGAACGGCAGATGCTGCAGGAAATGCTGTCGCGAGGCAAGGCGGCGGCCCGCAAGTTGATGCACGCCCGGATTCTCCTGAAGGCCGATGCCGCCGCGGGTGGCCCGGCGTGGGAGGACCAGAGCATCGCCGAAGCGCTGGAGGTCGGACGTGCGACCGTCGAGCGGGTCCGCAAGCAGTTCGTGGAAGAAGGCATGGAAGCGGCGTTGGAGCGTCGCAAGCCTCGGCGAGTGTACGAGCGAAAGCTCGATGGGGACGGCGAAGCCCATCTGGTGGCCTTGGCGTGCCAGGAGCCTCCCGAAGGTCGCAGCCGTTGGACGTTGCGGTTGTTGGCGGACCGGATGGTTCAGTTGGAGTACGTCGATCAGCTCTCGTATCAAACGGTGCGTCGGACGCTGAAAAAAACGAGATCAAGCCTTGGTTGAGCAAACAATGGTGTATTCCGCCGAAAGCCAACGCCGAGTTTGTCTGGAAGATGGAGGACGTGCTGGAAGTGTACAAGCGGCCGTATGATCCCCAGCGTCCGGTGGTGTGTCTGGACGAAACCAGCAAGCAGTTGATCGGCGAGACCCGCACGCCCGTGCCGGGCGGTCCGGGGCGGGTGGCTCACTACGACAGTGAATACGTTCGCAAGGGGGTGGCCAACCTCTTCATGATGTTTGAGCAGTTGGCTGGACATCGCCGAGATCGAACTGGGCATCCTGAGCCGGCAGTGCCTCTCGCAACGGATCGATAACATCGAGAAACTGCGTGAGGAAACCGCTGCGTGGGAGACAAACCGTGACGGGGCCGAGGTGAAAGTGAACTGGCACTTCACCACGGCAGACGCCAGGACAAAGCTGAAAAGTCTCTATCCATCAATGGATGAGTAATGGAGCACTAGGCATCCAGAGCAAACGAACCAAAGCGGCCTACGACAGAGACTACCTCCTGACCCTTCTGGGTTTCCGACGCGACAACGACACCGCCGCGACATGACGGATTTCATGCGATTGCCCTGCCCATTTGCCGGCAACCGTTGACAGAGAGAGGCTGGGCGGGCATAATCAGCCCCTCTTTTTGGGGCCGAGTAGATCGCCTGCGGGTTCAAAGTCCCCGGTGGTTGGAGTTTGTGAAAATGTCCACCCGCAGGCGGATAAATGGAGAAAAACGAAAAAATGAGAATGAGGCTGGTCGTTGGCGGAGTCCTGTTATTGCCTCTGTGCCTCTTGTGTGGGTGTGCGAGGTACTGGTACCAGGAGGGCAAGAGCTTCAAACAGGTGAAGGATGATCTCACGGCCTGCCAGGCGGAGGCCGATCGCTATACCGACAACATGGGTTCCAACCGCGGGTTGGACGCCTATGACGGGCGGTTTGTGCGCCAATGCATGGAGGAGCGAGGCTACCGCCGCGTGACGGAGAACACCCTGCCGGTGCGGGTCCGACGGGAGAGCTCTCCGGTATTCGGGGTTCCGGGAATTGCCGGAACGGTCGACTGATGCATCCGCCGTCTGCCGGTATCGGCGCTATTGGCGTATCTACTCCGGGCGGGGGCTTGCCGGGTTTGTTGTTTGCGCGGATTTTCCCTTGACAGCCGGGCCTGCATCAGATAGTTAAAGAGGGTTTATGCTAACGCCGGGAGGGTACGGCAGTGTCGAATGTTACAGGTGATTTGGAGTAATACACGATGTTACCAGCCAGAAGAACGAGCAGGAGCCGCTCACGGACCCGGCGGTCACACGAGGCCATCAAGCCGGTAAACTACACGCTGTGCCCGAAGTGCAGCCAGGCCAAACTGCCGCATGCGGCGTGCAGCAATTGCGGATACGTGAATCCGAACCTGACTCTCAAACTCGGTAAGGAGGAAACCGACTGAACATGCGTATCGCAGTGGATGCCATGGGAGGGGACCACGCCCCGGACGAAATCATCGCCGGTGTCTTGGAGGCGTTGGACCAGATTGACAAGGATGACTCAATCCTGTTGGTAGGCCCGCAAGAGTTGCTCGAGCAGAAGTTGGCGGCGAAAACCTACGATAAGGAGCGACTCAGCATCGTCGAAGCGCCGGATGTGATCGGGATGGACGAAAAGCCGATCGACAGCCTGCGCAAGAAGCCCCGGAGTTCGATCGGGGTGCTGGCGAAACTGGCCAAGCTCGGCCACGCCGATGCAGTGATCTCGGCGGGCAACACCGGCGCCTGCGTGGCGGCGTTTCAGATGCGGATGCGGACCCTTCCCGGCGTAAACCGGCCGGGTATCGCCGTGGTCTTTCCGAGCCCCAGCGGGCCGGTCACTATTTGCGACGTCGGCGCGAACATCGCCTGCAAACCGATCCACCTGTACCAATATGGCCTGATGGCAAGCATCTATTCGCACAACTTCCTCGGGATTCAGAATCCCCGCATTGGGCTGATGAGCATCGGGGAAGAGGAAGCCAAGGGCAATGAGGTTGTCAAAAAGGCGGCGGATTTGCTCCGAGCCGATTCCCGGTTGAGTTTCATCGGAAACATCGAGGGGAGAGACATCTTCCATGGGGTCTGCGATGTGGTGGTGTGCGAGGGATTCGTCGGCAACGTGGTCCTCAAGCTCACCGAAGGAGCGGTCGACAGTCTGTTCCGAGCGATCAAGCAGGAATTGATGCAGGAACAGCCGCAGTTGGCGCTGATGTTCAAGCCGATCATCATGCGCGTTTACCAGAAGCACGACTACAACGAGTACGGCGGGGCCCCCCTGCTCGGCATCGACGGCACCGCCTTGATCTGCCATGGAGCCAGCAAGGCCCGCACGATCCGCAACGCCGTACGCACTGCCAAGAATTGCCACACCCAGAAGATCAACGAGAAAATCATGCAGTCTCTCTCGGAAGCTGGCGCAAGGATTACGGATGCAGACAAAAATTGAGGATCACCTCCCGGCGAACCGTGCCGTCATCACCGGGCACGGTTCGTTCGTTCCCGCCAAGATCCTGACCAACGACGACTTGTCACACATGGTCGATACCTCGGACGAATGGATTGTCACACGGACCGGGATCAAGGTCCGCCACATCACGACGGACAAGGAATCGACGGCCCACCTGGCGACCGAGGCGGCCAAGCGGGCCCTGGAGCGTGCCAAACTCAGCGCGGAGGAGCTGGAGTTGATCATCGTGGCGACGATTACGCCGGAGATGGTCTTCCCCTCCACCGCCTGTTTCGTCCAGCAGGCCCTGGGGGCCAAGAAAGCCTGGGGGTTCGATATCGCGGCGGCCTGCAGCGGCTTTGTGTACTCTCTGCACATAGTCCAGCAGTTCATGGAAAACGGCCGGCTCAACAACGCCCTGGTCATCGGGGCCGAAAGCCTCACGAAGATCACCAACTGGAAAGAACGCACCAGTTGCATCCTGTTCGGTGACGGGGCCGGCGCAGTCGTCCTGCAGCGCAAGCAGAATGCCGGGCGGGGAATCCTTTTCAGTACGCTGGGCGCCGACGGCACCTACTGGGAATCGTTGTGCTGCCGGGCGTATGGCTCCCGCCACCCCGTATCCAGACCCCTGGAAGACCCCGAGATGGTCTATATGCAGATCAAGGGCCGGGAGGTCTACCAGCAGGCGGTACGCCGGATCGTTGAGGCCGTCACGGAATGCATGACCCGGTGCAATCTGACCCTGGATGACATCAAGATGGTTATCTCCCATCAAATGAACGCCCGAATCATCGAATCGGCGGCCAAACGGTTGAATCTGCCCGACGAAAAGGTCTTCATCAACATTCAAGACTACGGCAACACCTCGGCCGCCTCCGTGCCGATCGCGTTCGACGAGTGCATGAGGCAGGGCAAGCTCAAAAAGGGCGACATCGTCATTCTCGTGGCATTCGGCGCAGGAGTCACCTGGGGCGCCAATGTCATCGAGATGTGAGACGTTATCCGAATGGATGGCCGTCCATGAGTGAGGTTCAAGGATTGGAACGATGAAAACCGCGTTTCTCTTTCCCGGACAAGGCGCACAGACGGTGGGGATGGGGGCCGACGTCGCTCAAGCCTTCCCCGTGGCGGCCGCTCTGTTTGATAAAGCCAACGATATTCTTGGGTTCGATCTGCGAGCGATCTGCCTCCAGGGCCCTGCCGACCGGCTTAACAGCACCACGATGTCGCAGCCGGCGATTTTTGTGACGTCGGCTGCCCTGTTGGAGGTCCTTCGGACGAGCCCCGCGACGGCAAGTCTGCGGCCGGATATTACGGCGGGCCTGAGCATGGGGGAGTACACGGCCCTCTATGCGGCCGGCGCCGTCAGCTTCGAGGATGGATTGCGGCTGGTTCGCAGGCGAGGCGAAGCCATGCAGGCCGCCGCCGATACGACCGAGGGAACGATGGTGAGCCTCATCGGTCTGGACGAGGACAAGGTCCGCCGGCTCTGCGAGGAGGCCCGCCAAGGCGAGTTGCTCGAACCGGTCAATTTCAACTGCCCCGGCCAGATCGTGGTCAGCGGCAGCCTCGGCGCCTGCGGACGAGCCGAACAACTGGCGCCACAGTACGGAGCGGCCAAAGCAATCCGTCTGGAGGTCGCAGGGGCATTTCATACGACCCTGATGTCCAGCGCCGCCGAGGCCCTCAGGCAGGCCCTCGTGCAAACGGGTATCTCGCAGCCGGCGACCGTCAGGACCATCGCCAACATCACCGGCGAGTACTACCGGACGCCCGACGAGGTCGTTGAAGGACTCACCCGCCAGCTCACCGGCGCGATCCTGTGGCAGAAATGCATGGAGCAACTGCTGGCCGACGGTGTCGAGGAGTTCTATGAGATTGGGCCCGGACGCGTTCTTACCGGACTTATGAAACGGATTAGCAGAAGGACGAAAGTGACCAACATCAGTGACTTGGCCTCTCTACAGGCCGTGGTCGGGGAATCATGACCCCCTGCCCCGACGGGATACCAGAGAGCATAAGTTCTGATACAGTAAGGATTTGGAGGTCAGAAGGATGGCCGATAAACGATTGGCGGTAGTGACGGGCGCCGCCCGCGGGATCGGGCGGGCCATCGTATTCGAACTACTCAGGCAGGGCCGGATTGTTGCAGGGTTGGATATCAGGGAAGACCAGCTCAAAGAACTCACGCAGGCGGTCAAGGAAGCCGGGTTCGAGGTCCTGACGCGGTGCGTCGATATCACGCAAACCGACAGACTCACGGAAGTCCTGGAATCGCTGGCTGTGGAGTACGGCGGCATCGGCATCCTGGTCAACAACGCCGGAATCACCCGCGACAAGCTGATGATTCAGATGGAGGACGAGGATTATGACAAGGTTATGAGTGTGAACCTGCGCGCCGCCTTCACGGCAACACGGGTGGCCGCCCGGTCGATGATCCGCAACAAATTCGGCCGCATCGTGAGTATCAGCTCTGTGGCGGGGGTCATGGGGCAGGCGGGCTCGGCCAACTACGCGGCCAGCAAGGCCGGGCTGATCGGCATGACCAAGTCGATCGCCCGCGAGATCGGCAAGAAGAACATTACCGCCAACTGCATCGCGCCCGGCTTCATCCAGACGGACATGACCGCCGTGCTGCCGGACATGGTGAAGAAGGCGGCCATGGAGGTCATTCCCGTCAAACGGTTTGGAACTGTTGAGGACGTCGCCAGGGCCGTGGCCTTCCTGTCCGGCGACGACGCCGGGTATATTACCGGGCAGGTCCTGTGCGTCGACGGCGGAATGGCCATGTGAAAAAAGGTAAAAAAAAGTTTGTGCAGGCACCCCCCAGTCGGTAATATACCGGCCGAAATCCGGAGGGTGCAAGTGGTACAGGTTTATCCAGTGAACAACGACGAAAGCCCAGTGAGTATTCCGATTCAGTTAAGGAGGATACGCAAGTGAGCATTGAAGAGGTAGACGTTCAGGCGATAGAGAGCAAAGTGATCGAGATTATCAGCGAACAGATGGGCGTTGACAAATCCGAAATAACCCGTGAGACCTCCTTCATCAACGATCTGAATGCCGACTCACTGGACACCGTTGAACTCGTCATGGAATTCGAGGACGAATTCGATATGAGCATTCCGGATGAGGAGGCCGAGAAGATCCAGACCGTCGGCGCCGCTGTCGACTACATCGTGAACATCGCCAAAACCAAGAAGAAAGAAAGCGCATAGAGTCAATGGACAGACGCCGAGTGGTTATAACGGGCTTGGGGTGCGTGACAGCCCTGTCCGAGTCCGTCGATGAGTTGTTTACTGCGCTGTGCGAGGGTCGCAGCGGGGTCTCCACGATCGGATCGTTCGACACCAGCGCCTACCCGGTCCATTTCGGAGGTGAGATCAAAGACTTCGACGTGACCCGTTACATCGACAGGCGAGAAGCCAAACGAATGGACCGCTTCAGCGAATTCGCCGTCGCCGGTGCCATTCAGGCGGTCAAAGACAGCGGTCTTGACTTTGCGAAGGAAGACCCCTACCGTGCGGGCACCATTGTCGGCACAGGGATCGGCGGGATCAAGGAGATCGAAGAGCAGCACGTCCGGCTCCTGGAAAAGGGGCCGAACAAGGTTTCGCCCTTCTGTGTCCCAAGGCTCATGTCGAACGCGGCCAGCGGGAATATCGCCATTCAGTTCGGCCTGCGAGGGCCAAGTTTTGCCGTTTCCAGCGCGTGCGCTTCCGGAAACCACACCATCGGGGAGGCGTTCTGGAACATCGCCAGCGGGCGAAGCGAAATCGTCGTCACCGGCGGCTCGGAAGCCGCATGCACCCCGATCGGCCTGGGCTCGTTCTGTGCAGCCCGGTCCCTGAGCACCCGCAACGACAATCCCCAGGCTGCGTCCAGACCCTTTGACCGCGATAGGGACGGCTTCGTCCTGGCCGAGGGCGCGGGCATCCTGGTCCTGGAGGAGTACGAGCACGCCAGGAAGCGAGGGGCAAGAATCTATGCCGAGCTGCTCGGCTACGCCGCGACGGACGACGGCTATCACATTACTGCGCCGCTGCCCGATGGGGCCGGTGCGGCAATGGCCATGAAGTTGGCTCTGGCCGACGCGAAGCTCAGCCCGGAAGGGGTGCATTACATCAATGCCCATGGGACAAGCACGGAACTCAACGACATCGCCGAGAGCACGGCCATCAAGGCCGTTTTCGGCGAACAAGCCTACAAGATCCCGGTCAGTTCGACCAAGAGCTGCCTCGGACACATGCTTGGCGCCACCGCGGCCGTGGAGTTGATTGCCGCCGTCAAGGTCATCAACCATTCGCTCATCCCGCCGACGATCAATCTCGAAAACCAGGATGAGCGATGCGACCTGAAGATGGACTACGTTCCCCTGAAGGCTCGCGAGGCCAAGGTGGATGTGGCCTTGAGCAATTCCTTCGGCTTCGGCGGCCACAACGCCTGCGTCGTCGTCGGGCGGGTCTAACGGGGTCCGGTCGGTTCCTGCCGCCCATGGAGACAGGCGCCGGCAGCGTGGCTTGGCGTCGGGAGATCCAAGGAATTCCCGTGGATATGTCGGGCATTTCCAAGACAAATGTATGGGCGGTGTGACTTCATGCTCTGGGCACTGCTATTCCTGGTCGTTGGGTTGCTTCTGCTCTGGAGAGGCGCCGATTTTCTGGTAGACGGCGCAGTGAGCCTGGCAGGGAAGATGGGGGTCAGCCAACTCGTTGCCGGCCTGACCGTCGTCGCGATGGGGACTTCCGCACCGGAAGTGGCCGCCGGCATCGCGGCCACGATCAGCGACAAAGGCGATATCGCTATCGGAAACGTCTGCGGCTCCAATATCGCCAATCTGGCGCTGATCGGCGGTCTGGTCGCCTTGATCCGGCCGCTTGAGATTCGCACGTCAACACTGGGCCGCGAGATCCCGGCCATGCTGGGCGTAGCGTTGCTCCTGTGGCCCGCACTCCGCGATTTGACGGTATCGAGAACCGACGCAATCGCCCTGCTGCTGGTCTTCGGCGTTCTCGCCGTCTATACGGTGCGTACGGCGCGAGCGACCTGCAACGGCAAATCATCCGACGAGCATCCCCCCTCCGACGCGCCCCCGCAGACCGTAGGGAACGATGTCTTTCTTATCCTGTTGGGGTTGGCGGCTCTGGCCATCGGCGCACGGGCGGCCCTGTCTGGCGCCGTTTTCATCGGAGGCCGGATCGGATTGAGCGATGCCGCCATCGGCTCGACGATCATTGCCGTGGGGACATCGTTGCCTGAACTGGTCACGTGTGTCGTCGCGGCAGTCAAGGGCCATCACGACATCTCGGTCGGCAATCTCGTCGGCTCGAACATTTTCAACACCGTCTTTGTGACGGGCGTTGCCGCCCTTGTCCGCCCATTCGCCGTGACGGCACGGTTTGCCGGCGGCACCGACTATCGGATCATGCTGGGCGTGGGCCTTGCCTTCACGGCGGCCGCCATCGTGGGGGGATGCACGATCCGCCGGGGCAGCGGCGTCGCCCTGCTCGCCATCTACGCGGCGTATTTGATCTACTTGCTGCAGTCCGCCCAGCCTGCCTGAATCGTCTCCGGAGTGGTCGCGATCAGCCCAGCAGCCTCTCATACATACGGATTACGATCAGTTCGTGCGCTGTGATTGTCATCCTGAACGGAGCGGGGTGAAAAGCCTGTCCTGAGCCTCGAAGGAATCTGGCCTGTGACCGAGAGAAACCACCTGACCCCTGCCCAGATCCTTCGGCTGCGCCTCCGGAAGACAGGGTCGGAATCACACAAGAATTTTCCTGAATCCGTATCAAACTTCGTTCAAGGACTCAGCAACATGGCGTCCGAGAAGATGTCGGAGAAATCCTTCTCGTGTGCGATTTCGACGTACTGGATTCTCCTCGCCAGCCGGGCGGCACGGTCCCTGCACTCGTCGCTAATCAGCAGCATCTGGGCCCCGGTGGCGGCGGCATTGCCGACGGACTGGATGTGGTCGAGGGGCACGTTGGGCAGCAGGCCGATCCGCACCGCACTCGCCGGCCGGATGTAGTTGCCGAACGCACCGGCCAGCAGGACCCTCTCGATGTCCCGGTCGGCCATGCCGAGCTTGTTCATCAGGATTCGGATGCCGGCCAGAATCGCGGCCTTGGCGAGTTGCATCTCCCGGATGTCTTTCTGGGTCAGGAGCACGTCCGCCTGACCGGTTCCGTCGTCACGCGCGAGTCGGAACGCCGGCTGTCCGTCGCATTCGCAAAGCCGCGAGGCGACGGCAGTCGGAAGGTTCTTTGGAAGGCCTGCGGGGCTTACAAAACGCCCGGTCGCATCCAGGACTCCCAATTCCAGGAGCACCGCCACGGCGTCGATCAGGCCGCTTCCGCAGATAGAGCGGGGCACAATGCCGCCGATGACGTCCAGAGAGATGTCTCCATCGACGACGACCGCGTCAATCGCCCCGTCGGCCGCCCTGCTGCCGTACTTGATCCGGGCCCCCTCCAGGGCCGGCCCGGCGGCGCAACTGGCCGCATAGAGCCTGTCGCGGGCCCCCAGGACGATCTCGCCGTTAGTCCCGATGTCCACAACGAGCGCCCGGTCCTGGATGCCGTCCATGTCCACCGCCAGGGCCACCGCCGTCGTGTCGGCGCCCACAAAACCGGCGATGTTCTCAACACAGTGGACGTTGCCCGCGGGGTTCATGTCCAGACCCAGGTCGCCCGGCGGAAGGTCGCGAGCATCTACAGAGTAGGCGTGATACGGCGCACGACCGAGTTGCTCGACGGGATATCCCAGAAAGATGTGATTCATCGTCGTGTTGCCGACGACGCAAACTTCGTAGACGCGAGACGTGCTGATGGCAGCTTGGCGGCAGAGCCGGCGAATCAAATCGTTGATGCAATCGATAATCACCCTATGGATTTCCGCCAGGTGCTCGACAGATTGGGCATAATTGATCCGGCTGACCACATCGTCGCCGAACCGAGTCTGCGGGTTGAGAACGGCTTCGGTGGCCCGGCACCGGCCATCGGTCATATCGAGAAGCTTTGCTACAACTGTAGTAGTTCCGATATCGACGGCGACGCCGAAAACGCCGCCCACGCTTCCGGCCATCCCCTCATGCCGACGGAACACGCTGGGATGAACCCCTGCTCCGACCGCCAGACCGTGGTCCAGAATCTTGTGCTCATAGAATCGCGACTCCGGCGGAACTACGACCACCAGATCGCTTTGGACAGGGTGTTGACATGCAAGGACTTGTTGCCCTGAGGGGTGCAATCGGACGGCGCATTTGCCACAGGTGCCCTTGCCGCCGCAAGGGGCGGTCAGAATGATGCCGGCTTGCCGAGCGGCCTCCAGGAGGGTAGCACCTTGGTGGATCGAGATTTCCTTGTCATCGGGCTTGAAGACTACGCGGAAATGCTTCATCTACGTCTTGGGCATCCGGGACTGGAGGCCACGATCTGATACGAGGGTCGCTTCGCAAGTGCCGGCCGTGCGAAGCGACGGTCTTAGCTGATCTTATGCCTGATCTTCCAGCGTGTACGTCTTTTCTTGCTGCCAATCTTCCTTCTACGTCGTGGTTTGGCCATGTACTTCTCCAACGTTATGTTAAAATCATTGCCGCGGATTCACTCCGACTCGTATAATGCAGTTTAGCACAGGCGGAATGTTCGTGTAAAGGACAAAATATGATCCAGTGCGATCAATGCGAACTTTGTGAGAAGGGGCCGGACGGACGCAAGGTGTTCCGATGCGACCCGTTTTCCAGCGTCAAAGAGCCGGAGTGTATCGCCAAGTGGCAGCTCATTCGCCTCGACATGCTGCTCGGCAGCTACCAGAACATGCTGAAGTGGTACAGCAAGCTCGGGCCGCTGCAGGACAAGATCTTCAAGTACGTCCAGCGAGAGATCAGTGAGATGGAGGAGTCGGAAGGCTGGAAGCTTGAGGAGGACGAGGACGAGGAAGGGCGGGACAACACCTGGCCTGTCTGACCTCCAGATCCGGCGTTGGGAGCGCCTCGCCGGGACTGATCAGGTTGGAGAGCGGCCCTGTGTGGCGACTGCGGAACACACGACGGGGTCGGGCTCACCCCGGAGGGGAACGTTCCGCACGATCGGAGTGGGGGTTCAGGCCGCACGGGAAACCGTGGTCTGTGCGGTCGATCATTTTCGGCAAACCCTGCAATAAACCCTTGCGGGCAAACGTCTTTTCATCGTAAACGCAGCAGATGGGTAGAAGCGTCGAATTAGCCCGGATCATCGATGGCTGTAAATCGGGGGACGCTGACAGCTTTGCGCAGATGGTTGACATGTACGCCGGCCGCTGCTACGGTTATTTTTATCGGCTGACGGGCGACCGGGACCTCAGCGACGAGCTTCTCAGCGAGTTGTTCATCAAGCTCGTCGAGAAGATCGGGTCGTATAAGGGTGGCGTCTTTGAGAGTTGGCTCTTTAAGATCGCATCGAACATTTTTCACGACCATCTCCGCGGTAAACAGCGGCGTCGCAAGCTGCTGGACGCCCGTCGGGCGGAATTGGAACGGGAGCCTGACCTGAACGAGTCACGATTCTCGGACGACGGTGAGCATCGGCTCGACAGATTACAGGTCCATCTGAACCGGTTGGATGCAGATACCCGCGAACTGATCATGCTGCGTTTCTACTCGGAACTGAGCTTCAGGGAAATTGCCGAACAGCGGTCCGAGCCGATTGGCACTGCCCTATCCAAGCTGCACCGGGGACTAAAGAAACTGAGAGAACTCATGGAGGGGTAGAGGGTGGACACTATGAGAAATCGCGCACGGGAAGACTTGGCGGAACTGCTCCGGCGGTTCATGGATGAATCCACGGCCCGGGCCGCACAAACCGACATCGAGGAGGCAGAACGGATCCTGGAGGTCCATCCGGCCCCCGTCCCGTCCTCGGCGACCCTCTCGTCGGTCAAACACCTGATGACGGCAGCGGCTGCTCACCGGCGCAGGCAAATCCGATTCTTCCGCGGGACCGTTGCAGCGGCTGCGGCTGTCATCCTGACGGTGTTGATCGGACGGTACGGAAATAGCCCGACTGGCCGCCCCCATGTCAACCTTGGCTCGATCATACCTGCGGTGGTCTGGGAGAGCCACGATATTGCAGCCGACGATCTTGACCTGGTGTATTTCACGTCGCAAATCCGCCAGATCGAGACGCAGATGCGGGACTTGGAGACTGAGGATGTCGCCCCCCGGGACAATGATGTCCTCGATGACCTCGAGATAGAATTGATCGCGATTGAGACCGAGTTTTGGAAAGGGTAGCAGTGATGCGGTTAGGTCGAGTGGTCACGCTTGTGCTGGGGATCGCGTTGGCCGGTGGATTGATGATGGGAACCCTGACGGCTGCTGAGACAAAGCAGCAGAAGAACGACATCTGGAAGGATGAACCCAGGGAAACCCGGCCCTCCTGGCAGCGGGACCTGACCAACGAGCAGATCGAACGGATCATGAAGGGCATCCAGGAACGCGACCCCGCAAAGGCCAAGGCACTTACCGAATTGCGGCAAAAGAACGCGGATGGGTTCATGACCGAGCTCCGCGAGCAGGGTCGCCCCGAGTTGGATCAGATGTTCCGCGAAAGGCTTGAGGCCCGTCGCCAGGAAAGAACCAACAGGTTTCTGGAATGGCTCAAGACCAACTATCCGTCTGAAGAGCAGGCCTTGACCAAGCTCAGGAATAGAGATGCGCAACTGTACCAGACCGCCTTCGACAATGCGATGAAGCGGTATGGCTACGTCTTCGAGGCCGAGAGCTCCAGCCCGGAGCTGGGGGCCGTTCTCAAGGAGGACCTCGAACTCAGGAAGAGATCGGATGAATTGTGCGCGCGTCTTCGCAACGAGAAATCCGATGCGAAGAAGCAGGAGATCGGCGCGGAGCTGCAGGAGGTCGTCGCCCGCCGGTACGATTTGATCGTCCGCCGCAAGGAGATCGCCTACGAGCAGCTCTTCAGGCGACTCGAAGATCTCCAGAAGCAAGTCACCGAGAGCAAAGACGACATCGCCAAGTACAAAGATACGAAAATCAAGCGGGAGAACGTCAGGCAGCGGATTCAGGAACTGACCGAAAACAAAGTCCGATTCAAGTGGGATTAAGCCCTGGGGCTTTCCATCTGTTTGCGGTGACGGTCAGAGTCTCTGTCGCCGGATCTCTTCCTGGGTGGCTCGTTTGAGGGTCCTCTTTTCCGCGCCGGTCAGGCTTTGCAGGCCCTCACGATGGACCTTCGCGAGGATGCGGTCCACCTCGATCTGGAGCGTGCGGTTTTCCTCGAGCCTTTTTTCCCAAGAGCCTGCTCGGATCTTCAGAGAGAACCGACCCCATCGCGGCTGTAGCAACACATAGGCCGCCCCCACCGCCATGCCGGCAAAATGAGCGGCTTCGCCCCCGGCATTGTAGCCGTTCATGACCACGATCAGCAAGGACCTGGCGGCAAGCACAACGGCCATGATGCGAATCGGAACGGGGAAGATAAACAGCACCAGGACAAAGTGCGGAAACAGGATCGCGCAGGCGGACACCAACCCGAGGATTGCCCCGGAGGCCCCGATCATGGGACCTGACGCCAGAAAGCCTATGTGGACCAACAGGGGATAGACAATGCCGCCGGCGGCGCCGCAAGCCAGGTAAAACACCAGGAACTTACGACTGCCCCAGGACCGCTCCAACGCCGGGCCAAGCATAAACAGGCCGAGCATGTTGACGAAGATATGCAGGAAATCGGCGTGGAGGAACTGATAACCAATCAGCCGCCATGGCTCCAAGGTCGTACGCCACGATGCAGGATTCACGGCAAACCATCGCTCCAGGAAATCCCCCAGCGCAGAGACCAGGCTCAGAACGAAGATCCCTGTATTCACGATCAGCAGCCACTTGACCGCCAACGTCACTCGCGGAATGTTGAAGCGCATCTGTGGCAGGCCGAAACGCTGCTGCCGGAACTCGAACTGCGTATAATCTCTGTCGTACAACCCCATAGCTATCTATCTTGTAGCAAAACCCAGATTCGCAAACAAGGCCATTTTATCATAATATCGGCAATTTGGCAAAATGTTCACAGCGAAGTCCGCGGGGGACGCGGGATAATGCGCACTTTCGGCCCCCTGCAAAGAGTGTCACGACATGAGCACGAAAGGGAAAGCTCCCTGGTGGCAGTCCACGTGTGCCCTCCTCAGCGCAGGTCCACTGTGGTCCGAGAATATGGCGCGAATGTTTTGCCCGGATCTGAAGCCGGCACACGCCGGCGAGATTACTTTTTCTCCGCCTCGACCAATTGACGGCAATAGTCCACAGCTCGCTTGAGCGCGCTTGCCGATTGCACGTCGCCCTGGGCCTGCGCCAGGGCCAAGGCACGCTCCTCATGTCGAAGTGCTTCCTGGAATTGACGCTTCTGCATACAGGCAGCCGCCAGGAGGTGATGCAAGGACGCAGAGGTGTCAACGTTCGGATCGAGCTGCACCGCCCTGGAGTAGTAGGACATCGCCTGCTCCATTTGGCCGAGGTCCGCCGAAGCCTGCGCGAGGCGGTAGTTGGCCCCGGCGTGACGCGGATCGAGCTCGACCACCCGCGCCAGATGCAGTTGCGCCTCCTTGGATCTGCCCGTCAGGAGCAGAGCTTCGCCGAGGTGAAAGTGCATCCTCGCCGGCGTATACTGGTCGTCCAGCCCATTCGGCATCTGCTGCAGGGCGCCTGCCAGATGCCGGGCGCCTTCCTCGATCTTCTGCTGGTACAGCAGCGCCATCCCCAGGTCGTAATGGGCACGAGGGTTGTGCGGATCAAGCTCGAGTGTCCTCCGGAGGTGAGCCATCCCCTCCTGCGGGGCGTTCCTGACGTTGTACAGGAGAAACCCCAGTTTCTGGTGCGCCTCGACATTGTCGGGGTTGAGCTTCAGGGCGTTGTTGTACTCGGCGATGGCGTTGTCCGCATCCCCCTGCCGGTAGAACTCATTGCCCGCGCGGACGAACGAGTAGTCATTGAGGAACTGCTCCTGGATCTTCACGATCGCGTCGGGCCGAGCGCTGACGAACTCCGGAATATTGGCGGCCCGGTCGGGCGACGTCAGGTGTGAGAGGAGCACGGGTGGGCTGCTTTCGCCGTTCTCGTCGATGTGCGTCAGGCACAACTGCGTATAATCGGACCACGCCTTGGACGAGAACACGAGCCACTTGCCGTTGGGCGACCAGCTATGCCAGGAATTCATGCGGCCGGTGTTGCACCCAAGCCGCCGGGCCTGCCCCCCCTTGGCGGGGAGGATGTACAGCTCGCTGTCCTTCTGGAGCAGCATGTAGCTCCTGGCCTTGCAGAAAACGATCCACCGTCCGTCCGGCGAGTACCGGCCGAAGTAATTGCTCATGCCGTTGTTCGATGCGCCCGCCACCGGCTCGGGCACGCCCCCCCTGCCCTCGTTGAAAGGCAGACGATACAAATCGAACAGGAACGGCTTGCCGTCCTCGACAAATTCCTTGCACTCCTCGCGGGTCAGGAGGATCTTGCCTTGCCCTTGCGTGTGCTTGAGATCGTAAGCCCTGCTGCGGGCAAAGAGAACGTGCTTGCCGTCCGGACTCCAGCACGGATTGCTCTGGACGTATTCGGGATCATCCGCCCCCGGCAGCGTACTGAACGTCTTCGCCTGGCAATCGTAAACGCACAGAATCCCCTTGATCGGGAAGAACAACTGGCTGAACGCAAGGTCCGGCATGGGGACGAACACGGATTTGTCCTTCACCGTGCTGAGCACATACCGGCCATCCGGGGACATTTGCGAGAGCAGGCCGAACGTCTGCTCGCCATCCTCCTTCCTGAAATCATTCCACGTGATGATATCGCTCGTCGCCAGCGTCATCTGCCGCTTGATCGGCGAGATAATGTACGAGCCCTTGCTGTTGGCGTAATCCACGTCCATGGCGAGCAACCGGCCGTCCTGCGAGAAGGAATGGCAGTTCCCGCAGACAGGCAGGTTCGCAAGAATCACAGGGGGCTGCTCCGGCGACGAGATCGACCCAAAACGCCAGCGGATGCGAGAGGGATCCTTGACGGCATCGACAAAGGGTAGATTCACCTCTCGGTAGAACAGCGGCGCCCCCACCTCATCTTTCGACGTGCGGATGACGATGGTGACAGCCGAGACGATCCGAACCGGCTTGTCCGGCTGGACGCCCACGATGAGGACCCTCGCGTCTTTCTCCTTTGATGCCGTCTTGATCCGTTCCCATTCCTGTGGCGCCGGCACCCATTGCCGCTCTCGCGTCACGCAACTCACCGCCGGCCGATCATCCCCCAGTTCCACCCGGACGAGCCATGCGGAAACCCCCGGATTCGCATCATCCCACCGGAACACCGGCGGTGCGATCTCAGGGGGAAACAGAGTCCCATTCAGCGGATACACCATCTTGACGCCGGCGACGTTCGGATCCCTTTCATAGGCGGCCAGGATATCCTCTGCACCCAAGGACGCACGGTCCACCCACACGAACACAACGGCCACCGCCGCAACGACGACCACCGAGAGCACACAAATAAGCCTCTTGCGCATGCACTGCCCCCACACGCACCTCGTCCAACCACGAGCCCGGCAGGCGCTACACCCTCGATGCCTGCCCGTTCCTGCCTTCCAGGTCCGGCTCGTCACACATTCCGCCGTTCAGTTTAACACATCGGCAGAATACGATCCAGAGAAAGGACGCGGCACTGCCGGGGGGCAGGTGCAACCAGATTCTCCGGCAAGAGCACCCCGAATTGTCATGCTGAACGAAGTGAAGCATCTGGGTAAGGAACACACATCTCGTCTGCCTCTATGCTGGGCCAAGATCCTTTGCCGCCGCCCAGGATGACACAGCGGCGTCAAGACATTTGGGCCCGTGGAGTTACATACTGCCAGAGGATCTGATCACACCCGTCGGGGCCGGCCGGGTCTACTTCGACAGGCCGGCCGGCAATCGCTCCGGTTTGACGAAGGAGAAGATGATGATGAGGACAAGACCGAGGATCGCCAGACCTATGCTGAGAATCTGGGCGACAGTCAGGCCGGCGGCCTCGAACGGATTGTCGTCGCGGATCATCTCGATGCAGAACCGCATGATGCCATAGAGGATGAACATAACGCTGAACGTCCCGCCGGGCCTGGTGAGGAAACGGTATCGGCCGGCCTTCTCCGCTTTTTGCGACCGGCGCCAGATGCCGTAAAGGATCAGAGTCAGCAATGCCGCCCCTGCCGAGGAATACAACTGCGTCGGATGGACCGGCAGACACTGATACGCCCCGTGAGCCACCTGCTCCTTCTGCGCCGGAGTCAGATACTTGGGGGGCTTGAGTGCAGGGATGTAGTAGCCCTGTTCGTCCGTATAGCCAAAGAACTCCTGCGGCAGATCGAGACGCGGGTGGAGCCTGTGGCGGTCCGGGTCCGGTTTGGTCTGGCTTTCGTAGGCAAACGAGCCATAAGGGAACCGCACTGCCCAGGGCAGCTCGGTGGGCTTGCCGTAGCAGCACCCGTTCAGGAAGCATCCGATCCGGCCGAAAACCAGCGCCGTCGTAAGCCCGATCGCCAACACATCGAGGTAGTGACGCATGGGGAGCTTGTGATACCGGATATAGAGCACGATCACCGCGATGGCCAGCACGACGCCGCCGATCAGCTCCAAGCCGCCGTTCCAGATGGCGAACAGGTCGCCCCAGTTGCCACGGAACTGATCGGAGTAGTGGACCACGAAAAAGATCCTCGCCCCGACGACGCCGGCGATGAGCGAGTACAGGGCCGCGTTGGTGATGTGCTGGGGGTCGCGGGTGAAGTGGCGGCTCAGATAACGGATCACGGTCACGGCGGCCAGGAACCCCACGACCATCATGAAGCCGTAGCTCTTGACCGTCAGATGAACGATGGGGATCTCGAAAAGCTCCGGGTGCATCCAATCACTGTGGTTTTACAATCCTGTTGTTTTCATCCAGAACCACAACCTTCGGAACGAGCGCACTCGCCTCTTCGGGCGTGCACAGGGCAAAACTGAAAATGATAATGATATCCTTGGGCTTGACCAGTTGGGCTGCCGCGCCCAGGATCACCACCCTGCCGGCGCCGGGCTCGCCCGGCACGACATAGGTCTCCAGCCGATTGCCGTTGTTCAGATCGGCCACGGTCACCGCCTCATACGGCACGATTCCCGCCGCTCGCATGAGGTTTTCATCGATCGCGATGCTGCCTGGATAGTGCAGCTTCGCATCGGTGACCCAAGCCCGATGCAACTTGCTCTTAAGTACTTTTATCAGCATATTCTTACGTTGCGGGTATCGTTCCTCGCACTCTATCGGGGCGCCATTATACCCTCTGTCGCGCGGATGTCCACCACGATGTTGTCGATAAGCCGGGTTGAGCCGAGCCGCCCGGCCACGGCCACCAGGATCCGCCCCCGGACCTGATCGACCGGCTCCAAAGTCTCGGCATCCACGATGCTGACGTATTCAACCTGCAAAGAAGGGACTTGGCTGAGGATCTCATTCATTGCCCTGGCGATTTCCGCCGCATTCCGCCGGCCACTATCCAGCATTTCAGCACATCGCCTGAGAGCCCGGTAGATCACCGGGGCCTCTTGCCTCTCCTGCGGACTGAGGTACTGGTTCCTACTACTGACGGCCAACCCATCCGGTTCGCGCACCGTAGGGCAGACGACGATCTCCAGGGGCATGTTCAGGTCCGCCGCCATCCGGCGGATCACCGTGGCCTGCTGGGCGTCCTTTTGGCCGAAGAAGGCGACATCGGCGCCGACGATGTTGAACAGCTTGGTGCAGACGGTCGTCACACCACGGAAATGCCCCGGCCGGGACCGGCCGCACAACGGTTCCGTCAGCTTCTCCACCGTCACCCAAGTCAGGCTCTTCCGCGGGTACATCTCGACCGGACTCGGGGCGAAGATGGCGTGGGCGCCGTGCCTCTCACAAAGCTCGACATCCCTCTCGAACGGCCGCGGATATCGCTCGAAGTCCTCGCCCGGACAGAATTGTGTTGGATTCACGAAGATGCTGACGACCACATAGTCACAACGTCTGACGGCCGCCTCGATCAACGAAACGTGACCGACGTGCAAGGCCCCCATCGTGGGCACGAAACCCACGGACTTGCCCGCTGCCCGGGCCTCGGCCACGTATGTCCTGATCTGAGCTATCGTTGTCGCTCTCTGCATCTATGCCTTACCTTCTGCGAGCCTTGCAGCCACTGCGATATACGCCCGAACCTGGCGCACCAGATGCTCGACGACATCGTTCGCATAGCCCGTCAGTCTCGACGCCGGGACGCGAATCACCGGACAAGCTTTCCAGTTCGCGAACAGACGCCTGTAGTCTGTGTCAAGCGCTGCCAGAAACTCGATCCTCATCTTCTGCTCATAGGGTCGGTTGCGGATGCGAATCCGTTCGAGGCAGTTGGCCGGGGAATCCTCCAAGTAGATCACGAGCACCGGCTTGGCCGCCTTCCGGGCAAATGACGGGTAAATGCTCTCGTAGAGCTGCAACTGACGGCCGTCCAGAAGACGCCTTGCGTAGATCAGTTCCTTGTCGAACACGTAGTCCGTGACGAACACCTTCTCGCGAGACAGGCGATCCGGGTTCAGTTGCTCGGCCCGATTCACCAGGAAATAGAGCTGCGAGTCCAGGGCGAGTTCCGCCTTGCCCGCGTAGACCTGGGGCAGAAAGGGATTCGTATCATAAGGCTCGGGCAGAACGTCGGCCGACAGTATCCGGGCCAGTTTCCGGGCCAGGGTCGTCTTGCCCACCCCGATGACGCCCGCCACGCTGACCACTTGAGGAGCCTGCGGATCGAGGAGAAAACTTCCCCCGCCCAAACGACGCGACAGCTCGCTCACAGGCTCTTTGAGCAGAGGATGGACAAGCCCGGGATTCAGTTGGCACAGCCCGTCGAGGACGAACGACCGCAGATGGATGTCGGAATGCGGCACGGTCAGCCCGGAAGCGTTGACGACTTCGTCGCCATACAGCAGCAGATCCAGATCGATCGGTCGCGGTTGCCATGAGGTATGGGGTTGTCGTCCCAAGGCGGCTTCCATCGCCTTCAGTCGCTGGAGCAATTCCGCAGGCTCCAAAGCCGTCCGGACCTCGGCCACGCCGTTGAGATACTTCGGTTGCTCGGCCTGTCCCAGCGGCGCGGTCTCCCGGATATCGCTGACGCGAGCGACCTCGATGCTTCCGTTGTTGCCCAGCATCTGTAGGGCATCGCGGATCGAGCGTTCCCGATCCCCCAGGTTGCTGCCCAGTCCGATGTAACTCGTCACCCGCTCAGTCATGGAAACCCCTACAGTCGAGCGAGCCTGTCCAATGCCTCTTTGACGTTCTCGGGCAGGCCGAAGGCGGTCAGTCGCACGTAGCCCTCCCCCGCCGGCCCAAACCCGGCCCCCGGCGTACACACCACGTGGACCTCGTTCAAGAGCCGGTCGAAGAACTGCCACGAACCCACGCCCTTCGGCGTCTGGAGCCAAATGTACGGGGCATTGACGCCGCCGTAGACCTTATAGCCAAGCTTCGTGAGTCCCTCGCAAATCCGGGCCGCGTTGACCATGTAGCCGTCGATCGTCTGCCGAACCTGCTTTTTGCCCTGCGGCGAATAGATCGCGGCGGCCCCAACCTGCGTGATATAGGAGACGCCGTTGAACTTCGTACAGTGCCGGCGTTTCCAGATCGGACCCACGTCCACTGCTCTGCCGTCTCGCGTATACGCCTTGAGCTGCTTGGGCACGATGCTGTAGGCACAGCGGACGCCCGTGAAACCGGCGGTCTTCGAGCAGCTTCGAAACTCGACGGCAACCTCTTTGGCCCCTTCGATCTCGTAAATCGAGTGAGGAATCGCCGGGTCGCTGATATAGGCTTCGTAGGCCGCATCGAAGAAGATCACGGCCTTGTGCTCACGGGCATAGGCGACCCATTTCGCCAGCTCGTCCTTCGTCGCCACCGAGCCGGTCGGGTTGTTCGGGAAGCACAGGTAGACCATATCGACGGGCTTGTCCGGCGGCGAGGGGACAAAGCCGTTCTCGGCGGTCGCAGGCATGTACACGATCCCGGCGTACTGGCCTTCGTCGCTTGCCTCGCCGGTCCGCCCCGCCATCACGTTCGTATCGACGTAAACCGGGTAGACCGGATCGGCCACGGCCACCACGTTCTCGACCCCGAAGATCTCCTGCATATTGCCGGTGTCGGGCTTGGTCCCGTCGCTGACGAAGACCTCGTCGAGGTCGATGCTCACGCCCCGCTGCCCGAAGTCATTGTCCACGATGGCCTTGCGGAGGAACTCATAGCCGACGCCGGTATCGTCATAGCCTCGGAACGTCTCCCGCCGGCCCATCTCATCGACAGCCCGGTGCATGGCCTCGATCACCGCCGGAGCCAGCGGTTGCGTCACGTCGCCGATGCCCATGCTGATGACCCTGGCCTGCGGATGTTCCTGCTTGAACACGCGAACTCGCCGGCCGATCTCCGGAAACAGGTACCCCGCCCGGAGCTTCAAAAAGTTCTCATTGACTCTGATCATGACTTCGTAACCCTTCTGGTTTCCGCTCTGGCTGATCGTGTGAGAAACACGGCAGTGTGGTTTCAGGTCGAATCAAGGGGGCATTTTATGACGCGACCGGGGGCACGTCAAGGCACAACCGTCGGCCATCGTTCTCGATGCCGTAGCGTCCTGCTTTCCAACGGGTTCCTGCCGGGCGACGCAACGGGAGACCACGAGGTGCGCAATCTCTCATCGGAGTTCGGCATCATGTGTTTCTTTCGTCTTGCTTCTCGGCGAGGTACTTGTTCATGGCGGCGGCGGCGATTCGGCCCTGGCCCATAGCCAGGATCACCGTGGCGGCCCCGAGGACGATGTCGCCGCCGGCGAAGACGCCCGGCATCGAAGTCCGGCAGTGCTCATCGACCACGAGATTGCCCCACTTGTTGAACTCCAGGCCCGGCGTGGTCTGGCGGATCAACGGGTTCGCCAGGTTGCCGATGGCGATGATGACGGTATCGACCTCGATCTGGAACTCCGAGCCCGGGATCGCGACGGGGCGTCGTCGGCCGGAGGCGTCCGGCTCGCCCAGCTCGTAGCGGAGGCATTCGATGGCGGTCACGCTGCCCCCGGCATCGCCCAGGATTCGCTTGGGGTTCTGGAGCAGGCGGAACTCGACCCCTTCTTCCTTGGCGTGGTGGACTTCCTCCACGCGGGCGGGCATTTCCTTCTCGGTCCGGCGGTAGATGAGATAGACCGTCTCGGCCCCCAGCCGGACGGCAGTTCGGGCCGAGTCCATCGCGACGTTGCCGCCCCCGATGACGGCAACTTTCTTCGATTTCGCGATGGGCGTGTCGGCCCCTTTGCCGAAATCATAGGCCTTCATCAAGTTGGCCCGCGTCAGGTATTCATTGGCGCTGTAGACGCCGATGAGCGATTCGCCCTCGATGTCCATGAAGCTGGGCAAGCCGGCCCCGACGCCGATATAGACGGCGTCGAAACCGTCTTCCTTCATGAGTTGCTCGATGGTCCGTGTCCTGCCCACGATGAAATTCGTGACGATCTTGACGCCCATCTTCTTGAGCGTCTGAATCTCCTCCCGGACGATAGCCTTGGGCAGCCTGAATTCCGGGATGCCGTAGACCATGACCCCGCCCGGTTTGTGGAAGGCCTCGAAGATAGTCACATCATGCCCCGCCCTGCGCGCGTCGGCGGCAGCGACGATGCCCCCCGGCCCAGACCCGATGATCGCGACCTTCCTGCCCGTGGCGGGGGCCACACAGGGCACCGCTGTGGCGAAGGCATCCCGCCATCGCGTGTCGCGGGCATCCTGCCCGCGATTCGAGGGCCAGACACCCTCGCCACCTGGCACGCCTTGGTCATGTTGGACTGCCTCGCTGCTCCAGTCGGCGACGAATCGTTCGAGCCGGCCAATGGAGACAGCTTTCGAGACGTCCTTGAGGCTCAGCCCAACGGTACACTTCTCCTGGCACTGGACCTCCTGCGGGCAGACCCGGCCGCACACTGCCGGCAGCAGGGAATTCTCCCTGATGATCTCCAGGGCCTGGTGGTAATTCCCCTGTGCGATGGCCCCTACGAACTCGCGGATCTTGATGCGGACAGGGCAGCCCTCCACGCACGGAGCGTTGCGGCATTGGAGACAGCGCATCGCTTCGAGCCGGGCCTGCTCTTCGGTATAACCTAGCGCCACTTCATTGACGTTGGCCCGGCGGACGGCCGGGTCCTGCTGGGGCATCTCCTGCGGCGGAATCGCCAGGCGATCTTTGGCCTTCAACCCGCCGGTATCCTGCTTCCGTAACAACTCCTGCAGCAAATGTTTTGTTCCTTGCTTTGTCACGTGACGATTTCCGTAGGGTGGGCTGTGCCCACCGTTGTGGGTTTCTGTTACTTCGGGGAACCCGGTGGGCATAGCCCACCCTACCGCTGCCGCTCATCCATCCAGGCCGATCTTACATCGATGCTGCCTGTACTGCTCGTAGGCCTGCTGTTCCTGTTTCTTGTACGCGTTCAGGCGTTTGATTATCAGGTCGAAATTGACCTTGTGGCCGTCGAACTCCGGGCCGTCCACGCAGACGAACCTGGCCTTGCCGTCCACCTCGACGCGACAGCCGCCGCACATGCCGGTCCCGTCGATCATGATCGTGTTGAGTGAGACCTGCGTCGGCACGGCGAACTGACGCGTCACCTCGCAACAGAACTTCATCATGGGCGTGGGACCGATGACGAATGCATGGCCGGGCTTGGGATCGTGACCGCAGACCTCCTTGAGCGGCTCGGTGACGAGGGCCCTGCGCCCGTGGGACCCGTCGTCGGTGCATACGATCAGCTCGTCGCTGATCTCGGCGAAGCGGTCCTCCAGGATCATTCGGCTCTTGTCCCTGGCCCCGAGAATGGCGATGACCCGGTTGCCAGCCTGCTTGAGCGCGGTGGCGATGGGCAGCAAAGGGGCGTTGCCGATCCCGCCACCGACACAGACCACCGTGCCGAACTGATCGATACGCGTCGGCGTGCCGAGCGGCCCGGCGATGTTGGCGATTTCGTCGCCTTCATTCAGGCCGGCCAACTCTGCGGTGGTTTTGCCCACGCGCTGCCAGATCAACTCGATCGTGCCCTTGTCCGCGCTGGCTCCCGCGATGGTCAACGGAATCCGCTCGGAATAACCGCTGTCGATACTAAGAATGATGAACTGGCCGGGTTTGCGGGCCCGTGCAACCAGTGGAGCCTCAACCTCGGCCCAGAAAACCTCTTCCCCTATTTGCCTTTTGCTTACGATTTTATGCGGCATTCCACCTCACAGCAGCTTGTTGATGGCTTCGCTGATATCCTTTTTGCTGGTCAGACCAACCCATTTCTTCTGTATCTGTCCGTCTTTGAACAGGATCACCGTAGGGATCGCGCTGATGCCGAACTCGACGGCGGTATCCCGAGCGTCGTCCGTGTTGAGTTTGCACACCTTGGCCTTGTCCGCAAAGTCATTTGCGACCTGCTCGATGATCGGCGCCAGCATCCTGCAGGGCCCGCACCACGGAGCCCAGAAGTCCACGAGAACCGGCACGGTTGAGCTATGCACCGTTTCGTCGAAACTGGCGTCCGACAACTCAATTATGTTGCCTGCCATGAGATCATCCTTTCCATGTTCAGGGTTCGTCAAATACGAAGTCATCATCCGCCAGGGCTGAATCGTCTTCTTCGCCCATCTGCTCTTCCGACAATTCCGTCCCTCTGTTCGACTTGGCCGGCAGTTCGACGATGGGGATGGGAGGCGTATGGGCGGCTTGGGGCGCCGGCGGCGTGCTTTCCTCCTCTCCGACGGCCATAATGGCCCGCCGCACCGCCTCCTCGGCCGGCTCATCAGTCAGGGCCCGCACGTAGATCTGGGAGGACGACTCAGCCTGTTCCGCCCAGATGAGCTTGTCGCGGATCAGTTCGAGCATGGCCAGGAATACCCCGACCATCACCAGGCGGTTGGGTCTCGCCTCGAAGATGCGTTCAAAGGTCAAGGGGCCTTCCGTCTGGAGCCGGTGGAGGATTTCGATCTGGTACAGGTCGATCGGGGTGTCGTCCCGGATGTGGCCGGTGTAGGTGCTGGTCCCGGTGGCCTTGCAGATCGCATCGAAGGCCTCGAGCAGATCCCAAATACTGACCTGATCCATATCGATCTCGGGTTCGGCGTTCGGAACCAGTCGCTCGATGAGGCTGGTCGGCCGGCAGAACCGTTCCTGGTGCCGCTCGGCAGCGGCATTGAGCAGGTTCGCGGCGTCTTTGAACCTTTTGTACTCCAGAAGCTGGCGGATCAGCTCGGCCCGTGGGTCGCCGGTATTGTCCTGACCCGCCTGTTCCAGCTCTTCCCTCGGCAGGAGCATGGCCGACTTGATTTCCATCAGCGTTGCGGCCATGACCAGAAAATCCCCCGCCAGATCGATGTCGAATTGCTTGATGAGTTCGACGTACTGCAGGTATTGGTCCGTGATCTTGGCGATGGGGATATCGTAGATATCGACTTCTTCCTTGCGGACCAGGTACAGCAGCAGGTCGAGCGGGCCGGCGAAGATGTCGAGATTGACGCGGTAATCAGCCAAAGGCTACTCCTGCTCCTCGTCGTCCTCGTCCCAGTCCTCGTCTTCAAGCTCTCCGGCCTGGGCGTCCGCCGGTTCCCTGGCGTCATCGAGGATCTCCCTAGCCTCTTCGGCCTGGCTTTCAGGCGTCTGCAGTTGAATATCGACAACCGCCGGCACGCCGGAATAAACGTTGCCGAAGTTCATGCCCATGACGAATGCCTTGATGCCTTCATCTTCGAGCATCTGCCGGGCCAGATCCGCTTCCATGGAGTCGGTGTACCGTGCGACGGTAACGAGTTTCTCGCTCATCGTTTGGCTCCCAGACCTACCGCCTCGCGAGCCTTCAGGAGCGTCGGCGAGGCCGCTGCCCGCGCCCGCTGGGCCCCTTTTCCAAGCAAGGCGTCGACAATATCCATGTTGTTCTCAAGCTCGGTTCGCTTTTGGCGGAAGGGCTTGAAATACTCGATCATCAACTCGGCCAGACGTTTCTTGGCCTCGCCATATCCCATACCGCCGGCCCGGTAGCGTTGCTCCCATTGAGCCAATTCCTCCGCCGAGGCAACGAGCTTGAGCAGGGCAAAGACGTTGCACTTGTCGGGGTCTTTGGGCGACTCGACCGGTGTCGAGTCGGTTACAATCTTCATGATCTTGCTCTTCATGCTTTTCTCGGGCTCGAAGATCTCGATCGTGTTGCCATAGCTCTTGCTCATCTTACGGCCGTCCACGCCCGGAACGACGGCTACCGATTCGATGATATAATCCTCCGGGACCGTGAAGACCTCGCCATAGGCGTTGTTAAATCGCAGGGCGATGTCGCGAGTCACCTCGATATGCTGTTTCTGATCGGCCCCCACCGGCACGAGATTCGATTGGAAAATGAGGATATCAGCCGCCTGCAGGACCGGGTAGGCAAAGAGCCCATGGTTGGGGCTCAGGCCCTGGGCGATCTTGTCCTTGTAGCTGACGCACTTTTGCAGCAGGCCCATCGGGGTCACGCAGGACAGCAGCCACGTCAGCTCGGTCACCTCGGGCACGTCGGACTGCCGCCAGAACACGGTCTTTTCGGTATCGAGACCGAGGGCGAGGTAGTCCATCGCCACGTCGATGGTGTGCTGCGCAATCGCCTGCGGCGACGGATTGCTGGTCAGCGCGTGGTAATCCGCGATGAAATAGTAGGATTCGTGCTCGGCCTGTAGACGCAGGTGTTGCCGCATGGCGCCGAAGTAGTTGCCAATATGCAGCCGGCCTGACGGCTGAATGCCCGAAAGAACTCTCAATGCAGCCTCCAAAACCAAACGAGAACCAGGAACAACTGGGATAAAATCAACTTTGTGAGGATACCGGAGGTGGGTGGCTCTGTCAAGTGATTTGCCCGTACCCGCAAGAGGCATGATCGACTGAAATCCCATAGGGCGCTCGTCATGGGCGGCCACTACTCCAACGAGTTGGCCTTCACAGGACCAGGCCACTTGCGTCCTGCCGCCCCTGTCCCACATACCCTCTTTTCCAAGAGCATTCGCGGTGAACTCAGCCCTTTCCAGGCGGCTTTTTCCCAGGCGGGCGCGGCGCCGCTGCCGACGGCGAAATCGTCCATCTGCCGGATGTGCAACACTTTAGCCGCCGGCTCTCACGAGGCCGTCCGCAGGCCGAAGAGGAGCCGTTCAGCGTTCTTGTGATAGAGCTTCTCCAACACCTCGTTCGGCAGGAACACCCCGTAGATCATCCAGAAGCCCTGGCGGTGGTGTCCACCGGCGCAATCGAAGTACTCATCGTCGGTTTCCAGGAACCGATAGTACATCCGATAGGCATCACGGTCGGGAGTGGTATCCGTGCCGAACATGATGCGGTCCTGATATTTCAGGATGAACCTCCGTGTCGTGTAGGGCTGCCGGCCCAATTCCGAAATCCGCGCGTCAATGTCGATGTACATGTTGGGATACCGGTCCAGCCACGTGCCAACGGTGGCCACATCCTCGGGATTGTTGCCAAAATGAGCGCAGATAAACGTGGTGTTCGGGTGTCTGGCAATAGCCCGATTGCGCTGCATGAGGAGTTCGTCGCGAGAGGGGAACTGCTCGCCATGGAACAGCCAGTTCGGATGGGCGTTCAACTCGTGCCAGCGCTCGTTGAAACGGTCCAGCGGTGTGAAGAAGGCGGCCGGGTCGGAGGTGTGAATCATCACCGGCCGCTGATGCTTGGCACACATCTCCCAGACCGGGTCTAACTTCGGATCGTCGACCGGCATGAGCTTGCCGTTCTGATAGCGGTAGGACAACCCGAGTGACTTATGGAATTTCAGTCCCTTCGCACCGGCCCGGAAGCTTTCTTCCAGTCGTTTGGCCTCGCGCTGCCCCCAATCCTTGTCGTCGATGCCCCGGAAATCCAGCAGGGCAAACGTTAAGAAACGGCCCGGATGCGCCTCGTCCAGCGCGGCCAGCGTTTCTTTCAGCCTCTGGCCCCATTGGCCGTCGAGATTGACGACGGTGCGAACGCCGGCAGCGTCCATCTCGGCCAAATAGTGCTTGACGCGATCAGGCGTGAGACGGTCGGCGCCTCCGCCCAGGTGATTGTGTACATCGACGACGGGATACGCGGGCTTTTCGACCACGCTCTGTTTCGTTTTCAGCATCGAGCGCGGCTCCCAGTCGCCAAGTCTAAGCTCGCGAATGTCATTGGGCGCCTGTGCGCACGCCCACGATCCCAGACCGAGCCCCAGGACCACAGCCAGCTCTACAATCATATGAACCTTCATAGTGGTTCCTCCCTTTCGCGTTCTCGTGGCAACAACCGTAACGCCATTTTATATCCTGTCGGCCCGGAACAACAGTGGCCACTCAGAAAAAAAGGCTCTCTTGAGTGATTTGTGGGTG
>DCUI01000132.1:42177-69105 GCA_002327785.1 Phycisphaerales bacterium UBA2218 | reverse complement strand
AGGTTATTTATGCGCGACACCTAAGACCACATCTCCCACGACGAACCTCTTCCCCATGAGAGAAAAGGTTCCTGCGACGCCCTTCGCAAACTCCGCTCAAGATAGAGGCAATTATAGCATTTTCACCAACATTTTTCCATACGCAGATCGCATTTTTTTGGGGGGGGGCATCTGGTCTTCGCGTGCTTTTGTGTGGCCCGGAGCCCCATGACCGGGGACGCTGTCCCCGGACCCCTGGCATTTTTCGCTTTCCGCCGGCAGCATGAGAGCCGGACAGCCAACAATCTCCGCTGTGTGATCGGCCGTGCAAAATCCCGTTGAAGCCGACGGAAACGAGGCCCCGATGACCGTCCGTCCCGCTGGTTCTCCTTCTACTCTCCTGCTATTGGCTCAATGCGCCAAATGCCGGGGGATTGGGGGCAGAGCCCCCCAAAATGCAAGAAAGTACGCAAGAACCGGACGATCCCGCTTTTCTTGTTCTCCGGCGGTTGTGCTCGCGACCTTCTGTGCGAGTCCGCCGAATAGGTCAAGGCCCTGTCACCGCCCGGCGGCCGGATTTCGATGCGTTCTGCGGACATTCGGAAGGGTCCCATTTCGCGTGTTTCTGCCGACATGCCAAGTCCCCGTCATCGGAAGATGGAATCTACCTGCCTCCTGCGTCTTTCCTGCTTGTTGAAGGACATTGTGCCCGCAGTCTGTTCGGCCTATTCGGTGAACTCTATGACGTCCGCGCGGATCGTCAGCTTCGGGATCGAGAACAACAGGAGGTATAGCGAAGACCTCTCTTGAGTGACGTTGGTCAGGGTCTGTGCCCTCCCTTCTGTGAGGCCGGCCTTCTGGTAAAGGTCCGACATTGCCTCACTGTAAGTCGGCGCCGTGAACGGGATGAAGCAAAACAGCTTGAAGCCTGAGCTCGTACCCATCGCGTTGGCCTTGACGATACGGAAGTTCTTCTTGCTGAGGTCTACCTGGGTACCGCTCGTCTGCGGGAACGTTCCGGTGCTCGTGCATCCGACGGCCAGTAACGTCACCAGCATGCAGACCGCGGTGAGTGCTGTGCTTCGTTTCCCGATTGCGAAGCCCATTCGTTTTCGCGTGCTTCCGTGGCCTGAATACGCATCGCAAAATTGACTAACCATAGCCTTGTACCCCTTTCTGTGCTTTCCGCAGCAAAACGTGGATCAGTTAAAAGATACGCTCAAGGGCGTTATGTCTACTTCCGTGTCGGGGACGTACGCCTGAGGGTCGCAGCACGCGATACCGCTGATGCCACAGGAACAGATTTCGGCACGCCATTTACGCACAAAGGGCTCCCTATTGACACGCTCTTCAGCCGGGCGCGAGAAGAACTTAACTGCCGGATTCAACCTGACGTGTCCCCGGTTGTCAAGAACAATATTTCCGTGTCTTCGACGTTGACATGCTCTGGGGCGCCGCGTATACTTTGCGCGTATCCTCGCGCAGTTGCTCGAACGGAGCCAGAAGATGGGAATTCTCAGGGCGTTGTCCATCGGATTGGTGTTCGTCGCTGTCTCTTCCGGTTTCACCGGGTGCAGCGGCCCGCAGCGGCAGGCCCATGACCCGCAGAGTATCGCCGTCCACACCTATCAGATCGACGGGCTGACGGTTCAAACCGGGGATCTGATCTGTACGAACACCACCAGCGGACGGTCCGTGTTCGCCGGGCTCTTCTACCGGATCTATGGGATGGCAATACCGGGACCCGTCGACCACATCGTGGTGTACGTCGGGCCGGGCGGGCGTTGCGTCGAGGCCGGCGCCAAGCTTCGCGTGATCACGTTCGACGTCGCCGACAATACGTGGGACGAATCGAAGATGACGAAGGTGCGAGGTTCCATTTTCGACACTCTGTACGGCGTTGCCTATCCGCTGGCCGGCAGATCGCTCTCCGGCGAAGAGGAGGTCGGGATTCGGCGGAGCGTCGCGAGCTACTGCATCAGGCAGGCTGAGGCCGGGAAACCCTACAATGTCGTGTTCGCGGACTCCATGACGGACAATGCCTTCTACTGCAGCCAGTTGGCCTACAAGGCGTACCTGGAACAGGGCATCGATTTGAATACGGGCCAAGGCGTGCCGGACATCCCCGGCGCCGACAGCATTGTTTTTCCCCAGGAGATTTGGAGCGGATGCGAGCATGAAAGGGCGGCAGAACCACCCCCCAGGTCATGATGAACAAGTCTCCTGGTGCGGGCAGGATAATCCGGGTATTGTATTGGAAGTGGGGCTCCCTGCACGAGCCCGTTGGGGGCATATGGATGATCACGGACAGACTTGTGGATTGTTGGCTCTTTCGATTCTGAGTCTTTCGTTCCTGCCCGGTTGCGCCGGAAACCGGCCGGTGAACGCTCTGCCGCTGCGAATCGGTCTCCTGGCCGACTCCCAGATCACCTCTCCGGATAGTACGCCGGATTGTCTGTACCGCAGCAAGTCTCTGGATAAGAGAATTGGATGTGCCATTCGTCCTCCCGCACTTGAACATCTTACGGCGGAAACGTTGCAGATCGCGCTGGGCCGGTTCCCATCGAGCATTGACGTCATTCTATATCTTGGCGACGGCGCAAACAGTGGCGGCGAAAACGAATTAGAGACCTTGTTCACCGTGTTGGGCGACCATAGAAGAAAGAGCAAGATCCCCATATTCATGGTCATCGGAAATCATGATTACCTGGGCGCCGGCAGTACGCCGGATCCGTTGATGAGATTCCTCTTGTTGAACCGTCTTCGGCCCGAGGAAGTGCCGCCTCTCCCTGCGACGTACAACCGGTCCTCGTCAAAATACGAGGTGCTCAGGAGGATCAGTGAGTTCAACCTCGCCAGTAGTGAGCTGCCTGCGAATACGTTGTTCCGCTATACCGACAACGGGAACACCCTGGACCCCAACCTGGATCACGGCAGCGGCCTGTATCTCGCCGGCCGTCTTGTCTGTCCCAAGGACGGGGACAAAGTGGTGGAAATCCTCCTTGCGGACACCTCGGATTATGCCGACACGTCGATCAAGCCGGAACTGCAAATATTGGACCCCTTTATTCCCAACTGGGGCCTCTACGGCATGCAAGGATCGGTATCGTCCCGGGATCGCGAAAACACGCCCGGCGGCAAAAGGCTGTCCCAGATCACGTATCTTCGGGACAGTTCGGCGGGCCCGCCTCCCGATTTCCGGTTCATTGCCTCGCATTACCCGCCCGACAACCTGGACAGAAAGCGTGGTGACGTCCCAACCAGCTGGCACTTTGAGCTCCTGAACATGCTGCACGGCGCCTGGGAGACGGTCGAGACAGCGTTTTTCGGAAGCCCTTATGCGAACCAGAAGCTCCAACAATGGCGGATCGATGGAAGGGTGAATTACTGGCTGTCGGGCCACACGCATCGAAGGACGATGATGCGCCCGGGTCAGGGCTGCGCACACGTCGGCGGAATCGCGGGACTCCTGACGGGCGCCTCATTTCATAACATCAACGTGGGCTCAACCACGGATTACAGGGCGCACATCGCGGTTGTCGAGCCGTTCTCGAAACAGGAGGCTAAAAGCGACAATCGAGTCAGGAGGGTCGGTCCCTACGTCCAATTTCGCGAAATTCCTCTTTTTGATCCCGAAGAACCTTGTGAGAAACAGTATCTTCGGAGAGTGCTCAGCGACATCGAGGGGTATGGACGCGAAAACAGGAACACCCCTCATTGCATCGGATATGAGAGCGATGCCCAGTTCGGCATGTCGCTCCTTGGACTGAACAAGGACTATCAGGACGACGACTGGATGGCGAGCGACACGGAGGAATGTTGCATGCGTCTGGATCGTTTCATCGACACGTTGCTCGCCAGATATCCCGCCGACGAGCGAGCGGACGCAGTACGGTGCCTGGCCTTCATCGCAAGCGCCTCCGAAGCAGGCGCCTGCCGCGGCAAGAAGGGCTTCGATCCTGATCGATGCCGCCTCCATTGAATCGGGGGATACGGGGACATTCGTGCTCCGTTTCTACCGTCGTGGAATCAGCCGATCTCTGAGGGCGCGCGTTAACGTGCAAAGTGCAACGCGTCAATTCGCGAGGACCGTGAAACCGTCCGTTGTTTGTGCGGCCTGCGTCTGACATGGTGCAGACGCACGGATTTTGCTCGCCGATTTTCTGAGGCCATCGCAGGAAGACGCGATGGTCCTCACGACTTCGTCATGTCGATCACGTCGGTCCGGCGGGATTCCGGCGTGACGGTGAGCGACCGGATTGTGCCGTCGCGATATTCCCCCTCGATGACAGTTCGCAGCGGCGCATGGAGTTTGAACTCCACGTCCCAACCCTTCGGCCAGGCGGGCAGCAGGAAGATCTTGCGGCCGTCGGTCTGCATCAGCATGGCCTGGAACGTCTTGAGCAGGACGCCGCCGTGACATTGATCGGGCGTCCAATCGTAGTTCGGTCCCCAGAAGGCCGGAAATCGCTCGCCGGGATCGTGATGGCGGGCGCGTTCGACGAGCCCTTTGCACGCGTTCTCGGTGAGCCCGAGGTAGGCCATGAAGACGTCGTCCTGCCGCCAGCCGCGATGGCCTCTGTCCCAGCGGTGCTTCAATGCCTCGACGCCCCACTCGGGATTCGGCCGGCCCAGGGCCACCAACCGGAAGGGAAACACGGCGTAGAGTTCGGGGTTCTCGATATTGCGCTTCATGTCGAACTTCTCGGCCGGCGCAAGGGCTTTGGCTCCCTCCACGTTCCGAAGGGGCAGCGGTGGCAGCTTGTCGTGGAGCCGTCGCCAGAGCTCTCGCTCCGTCGCCGGGGCCGCATCGTCGTCGAGCGAAAGCAGCCGCTCCGTGACGGCCATGCAGCCCGCCAGTTCCGGCATTGGATTCGTGCATTCCCACCAGGTCTCCACCGCCTGCGAGGGGTGCATCACCAGCTTGCCTTGCTCGTTGGTCTTGTAGTGCTGGTCGAAGAAGGTCAGGATCTCATGCGCGAACGGAATGGCGGTGTTTTGCAGGAATCCGCGGTCGAGCGTGTGCTCGTAGCAGTCGAGCATCATGCAGCATAGCTCCAGGCCGCCGACCCATTCCCACTTATGATAGCCGCTCTCCTGGAGCTTGTCGGTCCGCTGCTCGAACGGAGTCCAGCCGTAGGTTTCGCTGAAGATCGGGCCCCAGAAGTAGATGCACTCCGGCAAGAACGCACCCTCATGGCCGCAGTAGAGCTTCGTGCGGTACTTCGACAGCTCGAGCACCTCGCCCGCGTACATTCGCCACAGCGGCACCATCAGGTCGAAGTCGCCCGATGTACACATGCTGAAGTAGGGCAGCCGTGTGTTTTGCCACCAGTACCCCGGTCCCCATCGTCGGTAGTCTGGGTCATCCTTCTCGCCCGCCGGGGCGGTGAAGAGGCCGCCGTTGAACTTGATCGGGTACGTGCCCCGGCCGGCGCAGGCGTTGATGAACCGCTGGAGATGGTACATCTGGCTGATGTATGCAGCCTTGTCGCGAACCATTTCCCCGGAGTTGCCGGCGGCGAGCTTGCCGTTCACATAGACTCGGCAGCCCCCAGCGTCGCAATCCGCGACCGCCGCGACGTGGGTCCATCGCTCGGCGGGCAGGGCATCTTTCACGTTGAGTTGAGTTTCCCCGCAGATCAGCCGCAGGCTGTTGCCGGGATAGGTGTCGAAGAGGAAACCGTCACTGCCGCCCGGCGTGATCTTGTCCGCGATCCTCGCTCCGCCATCGGGCAGCTTCTGCGGTTTGAGCCATGCCTCGATTGTGAAGCCCCGCGTGAAATCCCACGACGCGGAGGCCACAATAGGGCCCGTGGCCGCGCCGGTCCACGGCATGTCGGCTGATTGCGGGGGTGCTGTGCCGTGATCCAGTTTCGCCAACGCCTGAATTTCAGCTTCGGCCAGGGGTTTTGCGAAGATGCTCACGCGGCCTACCTCGCCGGCATACCGGTTGGAGCCACTCTGGTCGAGGCCAATCCGCACGGAATGGGCGTTCGCAGGGACGAGGGAATCCGCTGATGTGGTGACGGCCTCCGCGCTCGTCGTGGCGCGAATCCAACTGCGGTTCCAGAATTGTGACCACCATCGCTCATGCGCCTGCCGGCGGGCCGCGAAATCCTGCGATTCGATCTGACGAATGGTCTGCTCCATATCCGCCAGCCACTGCTGCGGCTTCGCGGGGTGCCGCGTGAGAACGAACGCGTTGAACTGATGCGAGGTCCCTCGCGGTGATCGCAGGTGCAGATCGTCCAGTCGCTCTCCGTTGGCGGCGGTGACGACGGCGCCGAACGTGCGGTCGAGCAGGGGGTCCGGTTGTGCAAAGCCGGTCAATCCTTGAATCTCGGCGAGCAATTGCGGTCCCACGGACTTGGTGTTGTGGTGATACCAGCCGACGCGATTTTGTTGGCCGGTCAAAACGGTGTCCGGCTCGATGACCATTGGAGTCTGCCGCTGATCCGGGAGCTTGCGGTTCAGGAGAATATCGCTGACCTGCAATTGCGTTTCCTCGTACCGGTTGGTCCGCCACAGCTCGATGGCTGCCGTGGCTTCGACCGGCGATGCGCTCTCGGCAGTGACGTGAACGACCGGGTGGTCCGCATCAACCCAGACCTGCACGGCCACCCGCCGGGGACCGTCGCCGGCCTCGACCTTCAGCGAGGCGTCACACAGACTCAGCGTCTGGCGGAACGGCGAATTGTCCGCGAAAGGGTTCGGCTCCAGGTGGACGCGGACCGCGCCCACCTTGACCAGTCGGGCGTTGTCGTCCCAGGCGTCGGTCTTGCTGATGAAGAACCGGACGTCGCCCTCCGGCGTGACCCAGGCATTGAGACCGATGTCGCCATTGCCCAGCGGCATCGAGCCGTGATGGTCCGTGCTCGGCGAATCCCAGACCACGTTATACTCATCCAGACGCGGGCGGGACGCCCGCGACACGGGCGCAAGCGTGCCCGCTTCGAACAGCAGGAACTCCCAGATCGTGGGGCCATCAACCGCCTTGAGGACGTTCAAGCGGACTCTCTGCACCTCGACGGGTGCGAACTTCAGTTCCAGGCCCGAGCCGATCTTGCCGCCGCGGGCGAAGGTCTCCCATCGGCCATTGCGGTCCGCCTGCAATTCGAATTCTTCGATGCGGTCATACGCCTCGCTGAGCCAGGCCCGGTCGATCGTGCACGGCCGGCCCAGGTCCACGGCCAGCCAGGCCTTCTGAAGCCCGGCGTCTGACGCCCAGCGGGTTTGTGGGTCGCCGTCGAAGGCCAGCGCCGGCCGACAGTCACTGCGATTCTGGTAGGTGTTCGAGGCGCTGGCCGGCTTGCTCTTGGCCACGGATTTCGCTGCGTCCGGCGGCAGCTCAGGCGGAGTCCCATCATCCCGGTCGCCGGCGGGTGGATGGCCTTTCTTGCCGAGTTTCGTGTTCAGTGCGGCGCGTTTGGCCTGCGGCACGAGCGGGTCCCAACGGGTGAGCGGTTGGACATCGGGCACAGCCGTATCCGTTCGGAATCGCATTGTCACGATCTGCTGTGGCCGGATGGGAAACCGGTAGGTCCCAGTAGCACGGGCATCTTGCCCGTGAGACTTTGTGGCATCGGCATCCTGCCGATGATTCATGGGTTGGAAACCCATGCCACTTACGGGCAGGATGCCCGTGGTACTCACGGCCGGGACGGCCGTGCTACTCATGGGCGGGACGCCCATGCTACAAGGCTGGCGGCGACCGCCGACCAGGTCGGTCAGTGCCGCCTCGCGGTGCGGCAGGTTCAGCGTGATTTCTGCCGTTCCGGCCACGCCCAGGCACTCGGCCAAACGCAACTCGATCTCATTGCCCTCGCGGCGCATCGCCTCGACGATCACGTTGTCGGAGGTCTGAAGGAAGGACTGTGGTGCAGCCTTGGCGACGCCTTCGGCCACGACCGGCGGACTATTGAACTCCCAGGCCATTTGTGGAATACGGACATCTTTCCAGTTGCCGTCGTGGGCGACGAGGGCGAAGGAAAGGTTGTGCCGGCCGCGACCGCTGAGCCAGGCACATGGATAGCCCATGTAGATCTCTTGTGCATTGAGCAAGAAGAGCACGGGCGTGCGGCCGGTGAGCTCTCGGCCGGGCAGACCACGGTCGAGGATGGCCACGCCGCCGTGCTCGGACTGGTAGTGCGACCAGCGGATTGCTGCGACGATTCCATCGGCGAATCCGGCCAGCTTCGGGTCTTTTTTCTCCCACGCGCCGTGCGAGAAACCGTAGGGGATGCCCCGCCGGGTCTCCTGAATGGCCTCGGCCAGGGGGAACTCGGCCAGGACGATGGTCTTGTCCGGGACATCGTTCAGCTCGAGGTCGAAATCGATGCGAGGATGGTCTTTGTAGAAATGGATTGTCTGCCGGGCGGCGCCGCCGAGGAGCGACGAATCCACCGTCACGACGGTTGCGAGCGGCCCCTCGCTGACGCGGATGCGAGGCTCGACCTGCGCGGAGTCGGCCAGGCGTTTTCGTTCGCCGCGGCGGGGCGTGCTGTGGAAGTCGCCTGCCTGCTCGGCCACGAGCAGCACCGGCCCGGCCAGCATCTCGCGGCCGGAGGGCTTGAGCTTCAAACTACTCAGTGCACCGGTCTGGGGATCGATCCGCACGCGGTAGTGGGCTGTCTCGATCACCGGCGGCAGATCGATCACTTTCGAGGCTGTCGTCGCTTTGCCCGAAGCTTCCAGGGTGAGAACGCCGACCGAGGGCAATGTGGCGCGACACAGCATCCGACCATCCGCCTCGGCCTGGCACTTCACGTCTGCGAGACCAGTTCCCGTTGGCAGACTCACGCGCAGCGGGTCCGTCCTCGGCCAGTTCAGGGGATTGAACAAGGCCACGGATTGACCCTGCCCCGCCGTGTGCCGGAGAGCCGCATCCGCCGTGCTGGTGACAATTTTCTCGACCGAGTCGAAGCGGTCCCGCACGTCCCACGATTTCTCGTGCTCGAAGACCATGCCCCCGGCGGCGCCCCAGAGTGTGTTGCGGTCCATGTTCAGGAGCATCTGGAGCCATGCGTGGTACAGTTGTTGTGCCGGATAGGTGTATCGGCCGTCGAGGCTTACGGCAGAGGCCAGGATCTCCGCCGATTCCAGGGCGTGCTCCGCTCGACGGTACCACTGTTTCACCTTGGGGCATTCAATCCAGAAAGACGTCCAGCTCAGCCTTGCGCCGCTGCGGCTGACGGGCAGCTCGATCCGGCCGGACTTGATGCCGGGGAGAACGGCATCGATGTAGGCGCCCAGGCCGGTGAACTGCATCTTGGTGCGCGGGGCGACCTTCCTCCATTGTGAGAGGAATGCGGATGGATAGTTCTTGCAGGCCGGGGCCAGGGAATAGTCGCCATGTCCTCCCAACACGAGGATCGGCGCGCCGGCAGGCGTGCGGCCCGCGCGGGCTTTCGCATCGTTCAGGAGTTTCGCGAGTGCGCCCGCGTCCAGCGGGGTCGGAGTACGGAACACAGGTCCCCAGTCGGAGTAGTGGCCGGGAGAGATCGCCAGGCAGCGAGAGCCGTCCGGGCTTTCGAGCCAGTGCATCGTCTTGGGCGTGGGATTGTCGCGCGTGTAGACCATCGCGTCGAGTCCCAGGCCCGATGTGATCTGCGCCATCTGCTCATGCACGCCGGTCACGTCGATGGCCCAGACGAATCGCGGGCGGACACCGAAGATCGCCTGCTGCCAACGGAGTCCTTCGACGCCCATCTTCACGAGGGCCTCGCCGCCCGAGAGGTTGATCGTGGATTCCAGGAAGAACGCGTTGACCAGTTCTACCCGGCCCTCCCGAATGCGTTGCTGGAGCTCCGCCACGCGATCGGGATGGAAGTTGAGCATCGCGATCATCGTGTTGCACTCCGAGAGCGCGAATGCGTAGTTTGGGTCGTCGCGCACGCGGTCAACGTGGTCGAAGTAGCTGTTGGCGCAGTAGTTCCGTTCGGTAGACCAGTCGGTGAGCCAGCCGCAGCTTGCCGGGTGGAAGTTCGGGACGATGAAGACCTCCGTCGGCGCATCCGCCTGAGCGGCTGCGCTCGCGCCCGCGAACAACGACACGATGACAACGATCCAGACCCTGGCGTTCATGGCTCTTTCTCCTTGAGGATCAATCGACGTGGAAAACCTCTTCCATCCCGGCCCACCATTCGCCTTCGGTCCGCCCGGGCAGCGGCTCCTGGCAGGGCATGCAGACCTTCCACCACTTTTGTGTCGTTGGATCAGCCGCCATTCTGGCCATATCCGCGTCGAAATCCGTGCCCGTGTACTCGAAATAGCTGAAGAGGTAGTGATTCCCGTCGGGCAGACGACGCAGGTAGATCGAGTAGTTGCGGATGTTGCACGCCGCGATCGTCTTCAGCACGTCCGGCCAGACCGCCGCGTGCAGTCTCTTGTACTCTTCGATTCGGTCGGCCTTCAGGCCGATGACCATTCCGTACCGTTTCATAGCGTCAACCTCCAGTCACGATCCTGCTGTTTGCTCGCCCAGGTAGTTTCCGTAGGCTATGGCCAGCACGGCCACTGCGACGATCAACAGCGCCATGACCATTACTGCCTTCGTGCGGGAGCTCCGCCCATGCCATTCGCGCATGACGATCCCGGCCAGCGAGCTGAAGAGAATCAGCATCAGCATGTGAATCGCCCAACTGGAGAATTTGAACTGGCCCATGCGAACGTGGGCGATGCCGTAAAAGAGGAATTGTCCGTACCACATGCAGCCGGTCAGGAGGGACATGAGATAGTTGACGGTCAGCGCGCCGGTGGCGGCGTCTTTCGGCCGGCGGAACTCGCCGAACGTCTTCTGCGAACGAGCCAGATAGATGCAATAGGCAGCCGTCGTCACGAACGCGCCGGTGTTCGAGAAGATGTAGACGACGTTGGTTTGCCAGTGGCCGGCCCCGAACTCGGCGGCGGTCCTGGCAATCGGAGCGCCGGCATCGTTCACGGCGATGCCGTAGAAGGCGGAGAAGATCCCGGCAATTCCGCACAAGAGCAGACCCTTGCCCAAGACAAACGGCTGCTTGCCGACCCCGGTTCCCTGCTGCAACTCCGCTTCCTTGAGCCGGCCCGCCACGCCGCATAGCAGCGTGCCGAGCAGACCGACGAATATGCCGCCCATCACCCATTCGGAGCCGGGCTTGTCCAGGATGCTCGCGAGCGTTCCTTTCAAGATGGGCCCGGTCAGGGTTCCAAGCACGCACGAGATGCCGATTGCGATGCCATATGTGAGCGAGTAGCCGATGTGGCGAATCGCCATGCCAAACGCGGTGCCGCCGATCCCGTAGACTACGCCCAGGGCAAAGGTCCCGAACATGGCATTGGGCGGCGCGGCGCGCAGGACCCCTGCCAGATCGGGAATGGTCCACCAGGCCACGAGGATCGGCGCCAGGACCCAGCAGATCGACGCCTGCGCCAGCCAGTAGGTTTGCCAGGACCAGCCCCGCAGCTTCTGTTGAGGGGTATAGCACAGTGCGGCGGAGGTGGCTCCAATCGCGTGCAGAAACGTGCCCAGGATGGGGTTGGCAACGACTTCGGTCATCGTAATCTCCTTAGTCCACCTGCCATAGCAGGTCTGTCACATGGTTCTGCTGAGATCCTCGTCGAACTCGCCCAAATCGAGCGGATAGGTCCCCCGCTCGCGAATCAATTTGACGATGTAGTCATAAGTTCGGCCGGAGACGCCGCTGGTGACGGAGTGGTCCGACTGGAAGATCAACCCGCCGCCTTTGGCTGCGCTGAGCTTTCGCAGGATCTCGGCACGGATCTCCTCGCGGTCACCCCGCTCCCACTTCTGTACGTCAAGATTGCCGCAGAATCCGATGCGATGTCCATACCGGCGACGCAGGTCCACGACGTCCATACCTGCTTTGACCTCAAGCGGGTTGTAGGCGTCGATGCCGATGTCGATGTAGTCCTCGAAGATGGCCGTGACGTTGCCGCAGCCGTGGTAGATGACGGGCAGGCCATGCGCGTGACAGTGCGCGACCATCGCCTTGACCCACGGTTTGAAATACTCTCGCCAGTAACTCGGCGAAAAGAACATGTTCTTGCGGTAGGCGACATCGCCCCAGATGACGAAGCCGTCGAGATAGCCTGCGGCGGCCTCGATGGCGGCCTTACAGCAGGACAGATAGAACTCGCCGATGCGGTTGACACAGGCGCCTAGTCGCTCCGGATACAGCCCCATCCACAACAGCGTGTTCTCCTGACCCACGAGCCGGGTGAGGCATTCGTTGACCTCGATCATGCTCCCGAAGACGGGGAAATCGGCCCAGAGCTCTTTCACCGTCTCCACCCAGGGTGGGCTGTTGCGCTGGAAGCCGTCGCCGACCCCGGCGATCTGGTTGTCGCCGGCCCCGAAGAACCGCCGGCGGTCGCAGGGATCATCGAGCTCGAACGCTTCGAGCTTCTCGATGCTGTCGGTGTCCCAGGACATCTGCTCCGGCATGGGCAGGTCCAGACGCTTGCGGAGGACCGTCTCGAAGCCGGTCTTGACCCACACTTCATTTCGGTCCTCGCGAATCGTCTCGAAGAACTTGATGTGCGGGTCCATGTTGGGGATGGTGACGATCCAGTCGAGATCGTAGTAGCGGTAGGGATCGGCGTCCTGCGGCAGATTGAGCTCCTGCCTCCAGCGGCTCAGGAAGCCACCCCAGAAGAAGTCGCTGACCGGCACACGGTCCGGCTCCTCATGCCGCAGTGTCCTTTGCATGCGTTCGAGCTTGGCCAACGTTGATGCGGAGCGTTGCATCGTGCCCATGGCAGGATTCTCTCCTAACAGGCTGCCTTCGACCGCCGATAGAGTATCGTCGGCGTCGGCGTCCCGCAAGATTCGCATAAGAAATCTCAGACCTCAGATCTGAGATTGCCGCTTGGATCCGCCATATCAGACGCCGTCGCGAGTGCAATGACACCCGGGCCGGCAAGGTCCCCTTCGCGGAGCACAACAGGCTCGTCGGCCTCGACTCAGGATCACGGAAGACGAATTGCCCCGGACCCGTACTACTTGCTTGCCGGCGGCGCCGCAGGCTGCCTGTTTCGCAGGTGCTTGTCCAGGAAGTGAAGCAGGGCGGGAAGATCGATAACGTGCCCTTCCTCATGTACGTTGAGCGTCACGTTCTCCGGCCTGTCCATGTCGTCGTATATCGCTCGGACCTCCTTCATGGCCTCGCGGGCGAGCGGCACGTAGAACTGGCTGACCGGCTCGCGGAGGCCGTTCTGGCACTGCAGGGGCCGAGGAGCGGTCAGCGAGTAGATATCGGCATAATCGACCAACTCTCTGAGCCCGTCGAACTTCCAGCACATGCAGTGGTCCTTCTCCATGTGGTCCATCGTGGTGAGGAAGCCCGCACTGACCGTGGCGGCGATTCGCTTGTCCATCGCGCCCAACCACATCGCCATTTCGCCGCCCAGCGACAGGCCCGCGCAGCCGATTCGCGACGCGTCCACCTGCGGCAGCGACCGGAGGTAGTCGACGCACCGCATCAGGTCCCACAATCGCTCGCCCATGAGCAGCCGGCCTTCTTCTCGCACGTCATGCTGGCTCACCGTGGTGGAGATCGTCACATAACCCCTCTTGGCCAGCGAGGTGCCGAATTCCTTGTAGTACCTGGCATCCGTCTTCGCTTTCGCAGGATCCCTGGCGACGGTGTCGGCGCCATATGGGCTGTACAGGTCGCTCCCATGGCCGCCGATGCAGACGACCGCAGGGCAGGGAACATCCTGCGAGGTCGGCATGGTGACGACGATCCGGATTCGCCTGCCTGGGGTGGAGCCGATCTCGAACTCTTCCACCGTGTAGGTGTCCTTCGCGACGGAGGACAGCCTCTCTGGATTCAGCGGGATTTCGGTCCTCGTTCGGATCAGATCGTTGATCTTCAGGCGTGTTGACAGCCCGGCCCTGACCTGTCTCTGCCACGCGCCGGCGGCGTCCCCGGATCGCGGGGTGTACTTCATCGTGCGCAGGTTGCCCACCGTGGCGAGTTTCGGAGCGATCTCAAACGTGTCTTTGTCCAAGTCGATCGTGACGGTCGTTCCATCGGCGAACGAAGTCCTCTGTCTTCGGAAAGAGTCGTCGAGGAACTCGTGGTTTGTCATTTCCAGCAATCCAACGCGCTGGTTCAAGGCGCACATGGTGCGGACCTGCTCCAACTCCTCGGTGTCTGGAAACGGCGACAGATAAGGCATTCCGGCGTTCGCCAGGCCGTGCAGGTAGCCGAGGTCGGTCTCCGGGATTCCCCAATTGCCCTTGCCGAGCGACCAAGGCAGCAGCAGGGCGTCATGGTAGACGAGGCTGAACAGGGGGATGGGGATTCCCGTGGCCGGACCATGGCCCGGGTCGGGCAAGAGCGGATAGGGACCGTGGTGGACCAGATCGACGTGGGGGATGGACCAGTCGGCCGGCTCCTCGGAGCTGACGACCCCGCCCGTCGACCGGATGAAATCCATGCACATCCCGCGATACCGGAGGCAATCGGCGCGAGTGACGGGGTGGTCGGGGTTATAGCACTCATCGGGCGGGACCACTGCGAAGACGTCGAGATAGGCGCCTCGCACCTTGATGCCATAATCGAGCAGCCACGTATAGTTCTTGCGGACGTGGCCGGGAGCCAGTTTCGAACAGAGAATTGACTGCTTGCCGCCGTACCAAAGGCTGTAGAGCGGGCGCTGGCCCTCGCGGTCCAGGATGGTGTGGTTGGGGTCGTAGGATTTCGCATCTACATAGTAGTCCCGATACTGATCGTGGATTGCGAAGACGAAGCCCAGCTCATCACAGGCATCAGCGAATCGTTTCATCGCCTCCCATCCGCCGGCCTCCGGGCAGGGCGGCACGACGTCCGGATGGAGGTTGTCGTAGCCGCGGAAACCCCAGCCGTCGAGGTGGACGTAGGCGCGATCGATTCCCTTCTTGGCCAGTCCTCGCAGGTGTTCGGCTCGCTCGTCGAACGTAGCCAACTGATGGTTCTTCGCCGGATCGTCCTTGCTATAGTACTGGGACTCGGGCTGGACATGATAGAGAATCGATGTATGGACGACGGGCGACCCGATAAGTTTGCCGACCAGCGGACTACGGGCGATCTTCTCACGGAGTGAGACGAAGTGGCCGGTTTCCTGCACGTATCGGCGGTAGCGTTTGGCCATGGTGACATAGTTGCCCTTGGCGAAGAAACACAGCCTCGCCCGGCGGGGATACCGCAATTCGCCGAGGGAATGGACCCATCGAAGCTGCATCCGGGTCGGTCCGCCCGCCGGATGCTCGAACCGGCAGCCGCCGTCCTCGGGCGTCTCGATGAGAACCATCATCGCGGCCTGGCCCTGCTGGTGTCCCCACCAGGGCATGTATAGGCCTCGGCCATAGCACAGCGTGTCGTAGAGCCAGACCTGCTTGGGCCAGCTCTTCGGGAGGAGCATGCCCTGCATGAAGGGAACCACGGTGGCGTCAAACGAATCCTCGGCCGGCGCGGGGGGCCACAGGCATTCCAGAACGCGCACGCCGTTCTCGCGGGCGATCAGCTCGCAGACAAGCTCTTCCTGTGTTCCCTCCAGGCAGATGAAAAGATCGATGCGAGTGTCGATCTTCGTTCCTTCCTGGGGGAAATCGGCAAGCGAAACCTTCACCCCGGTCTGGAACCCCGTCCGGTAGGGGGATACGACCCGCCTGCTTGCATCGGCCAGACGAAGAGCGTAGCTCTTGCCCGAGGTTTCCACGACGAGGTCGCCGCCGGATGAGGCGGTTGTCCGCCACGTGCAGCCGCCGGACTGGATCGTCATTTGCAGGGCGGCCGGATTCAATTCCACGCAGGTCTTCGCTCCGCGGATGACCCATGCCCCTTCCTTTTCCTGCACCTGGACGGCGGGGCCCCCGTACTCATCCTGCACGCCGGTTGTCCCGACCCGCGCAAGGCCGGCCACACACAGTGCCATCAGCAGAAGCAGTGGCAATGGCCGGCGTTTCGGCGTGGCGGAGTGCGTGTGGAGAACGGTGTGTTTTGTCGCGATCATGTTTGTCATTGGTTTGGACTCCCTATTCTGACGGTTCTTTGATCACGGCGTCATCATACCTGCCTTGTGGCTGTCTGTCGATGATCGGAGCACGACTCCACATGGAAGCCGGTCTGCGGCGAGCAGGCCGAGATTCGCGGTTGCTGCAATGAGGTCGTCCTGGAGTTGAAAGAGACGAAGGCCCCGAGCCGCATTTTGCACGTAACGTTCCGTGGTGCCCCGACGACATTATGAGACTTGGATTGCGTGGGCACAGCGGAATTTTCTGTTGATTCGCGGCACATGAGAAATGCGGATTAAGCGGGCCCCCCTATCTGCCGAGACAAGCCGTGGGACGGATCCTGTTGCGTCGTAGGGGATGCGTCCTGTGTCGCGCGGGCCCACGCACGACACACGGCGCACGACGTGTGAAGGAGCATCCGGCATGACCGCAGCAACCCAAGAGTGCCCCACGAAATACGGCGAAGGCATCATCGCATCTTATCCCGACCCTCTGAGGACCTGCATCTGGAACGCGATCGTTGAGAAAGCTACGGACATGCACCTGCACTGCGTGGCCGAGGGGCTGCGGGTGCTTCACCGCGTCGATGGGATCATTCACCCCAAGATGCTGCTGTCGTCCATGGAAGGCCGAACGCTGCTGAACCAGTTGAAGAGTGCGTCGGGACTGGACTTCGTACGCTCGTTCACACCGACGGAAGGCCAGCTTGCCTGGCCCGACGGCGATATGCGATGGGAGATTCGCGTAACCTTCACTCCTGTGCGAGATCGCGAATCCGCGCACCTGCGGCTGCTGAGCGTGCCTCGAAACCAGTGGGACATCGCCAACATAGGCTTTCTTCCCGCGGATCAGGAGAAGGTCACGGCGGCGGTCGGCTCGCTCAACGGCCTGGTCCTGATCACCGGGGCCACCGGATCGGGCAAGACGACCACGATGTATTCTCTGGCTTCCCTGATGGACCTGAGCGCCGCCACGGCGTATTCCATCGAGGACCCGGTCGAGTTCAGGCTTCCCTACGTCCAGCAGATCGAGGTCGATGAGCAGCACGGTCTGACGATGCACGAGGGCCTGCGGACAATCCTTCGTATGGACCCCGACCTGATCCTTGTGGGCGAGATCCGCGACGGCGATTCCGCGATGGTCGCCGCACGCGCGGCCCTGTCCGGCCGGCTCGTGCTGGCTACGATCCACGCCCAGGATGCCGCGGGCGCCATCGATTCGCTTCACTATCTCGGCGTGCCCCATCATGTCATCGGCAGCTCATTGCGCCTGATTATCGCGCAGAACCTGATCCGGCGGCTGTGTCCGGATTGTGCCCAGCCCCGCGAAGTGACCGACGAGGACAGGGAGCTGTTCAGCCGGTTCGTACTGGAAGCCCCGGACAATCTCATGCAGGCGGTCGGCTGCTCGGAGTGCCACGCCTACGGCTATAAGGGCCGAACCGGCGTCTTCGAGGTCGCCAGGGTCGATGACGAAGTCGCGACCTTCATCCGGTCCGGCGCACATCATCGTGAGATCACCGATTGTCTCCGCGCGAAGGGGACGCGTTCGATGGCCCAGGACGGCCTGGAGAAAGTGGCCCTGGGCGTCACGTGCGTGGAAGAGCTGTCTCGGGTTTGCACGTTGGGTCAGGGCACCGGGCCGATGCGGCGGCCGGTCAATCCGATCGCACGTGCGATCGAGGATCTCACCCGTTCAAAGATCTGACCCTGAACACCTCCGTTTCTCGGACTATCGAGGGATTCGCACCAGCGTGTAGCTGTACGGGGGCAAACGGAGCGACAACTTCCCGCCGTCTAATTCCTGTGTGCTCGCAATGGGTTTGATTGCCTCCGGGGCCTCCGGCGTATTCACTGCCCACGGCACGCCGGCCGCGAGGGTTTGGACCTCCGCCTTCTTTCCTGACTCGAAATCGTTCAACGTGATTTCCAGGTCCGTGGACATCTCGGCCATCTTGTGTGCGATGGATATCAGCAGACTGCCGTCGGTCGCCCAAGCGGCGAGCACATCGAGATCCCTATAGGTCCAGTCTTTGATGGCATTCCGCAGATCGGGCAGGACCAACGGTGCTCGCTCGGTCGCGCAGGTCAACTCCGTTTTGATGGGGATGGCCTCCGCGAAAGCAGCGAACATCGACTGGGCCCAGTGGCACGGATTTGCGTAGACTCGCTCACGGCTCTTGCGCAACCCCCCGCCATGGTTGACCGTGGCCGAGTGCGTCACCATCGTCACGAAGGGGGCCAGCCGGACCGCGGAGTGATAGATCAGAACATCATACAATGCCTCCGCCTGCGTGGCCGGATTCACGAGATTTGCGCCCGTCAGTCGCCTCGGTGCATCCGTTGATGACTGGCCGAGATGGGCGAACATCTGTAGCTCGGTGATTGCCAGGTGCGGTTCTTCGACCCCGCCGTTCTTCATATCGTCTCGCAGCGCGGCCCATCGCTGCTCCAGCACCTCGGGCACCGCCATGAAGTCCCGGAACACGTCCAGCGGGTCCGTGTCGGTCGGGACGTTCCCGCCGATGAGAGGGTGATCCGTCGTGATCTTCAACACGTCGGCCGTCCCGGCGATGAGCGTGTCGTTCCATCGCTTTCCCCACAGGACCGGGGCGCCGCAGGCGTAGATCTCGATCGTCGGATCGACCGCAAGCATGGCCTTCACGAATCGGCGGTATCGATCCACGTAGCCCTCGGCGGTCGTCCAGTGGTACTGCCAGCTCCCCCAAAGCTCGTTGCCGATTTCCCAGTGTCGGACGTTGAAGGGCTGGGGATTGCCGTTGGCGGCCCGCAGCTTACCCATTGGGGTGTCTGGCCCGCCGTTGCAGTATTCGACCCACTGGGCGGCTTCTTCCGGGGTTCCATTGCCCCCATTGATGCAGATCATCGGATCGCAGCCCACCGCCCGGCAAAAGGCAATGAACTCATCGGTCCCGAAGAGGTTGTTTTCCTGCTGGCCCCAGGCGTAGTTCGGCAGGGTCGGGCGCTGTTCGATGGGCCCGACGCCGTCCCGCCAGTGATAGCCGCTCACGAAGTTGCCGCCCGGCCAGCGGAGAATCGGCAGGCGGGACTCTCTGAGGAACCGAATCACGTCGGGATCGGCCCTGTTGATGTGATCGACGGGATACAGCAGCACGCGGTCGATGACGAATTGCCCGGGTTTGTCGGCGGTCACGGCGAACCGATACGCCTTGTCGGCGGGCCAATCGGCGGTGACTTCGAGTCTTGCGTCGAATCTTCGCCACTCCGTGCCCACGGGCGAGATCGGTGCTTGTGCGCAGGCGTCGCCGTCCGGCCCGAAAAAGGTCACCGTCAACGCTTCGATTTCCGGCGAACGAGCCCAGATCGCGACGTCATATTTCCTGACCCGATGCAGAGGCAGCCACGTCCACTGGACGATGCCCTGGCCGGCCTCGCGGGCGGCGATTCGCTGCGCCCGTCCGCCGGAGGGTCCGGTGTCCGGACTGGCCTCGACGGGCCCGAGCTTGGCCCACCAGCAGGCGACGGCCTCGTTCCGGGATTTCACCAGGCTCTCGACCTCCGATGGGGGCCAGCCCCAGCGGCCCGCGTCGTTGCGAATTGCCCGAGCGATCTCGTCCCGCCCGTAGAGGAACGTTGCGATCCCATCCGGTGAGAGTTGCCCGGTCGAGAAAGGATAGTCCGAGAAAGTCGGGTTTTTCAGGACTTGTGCTTCCATGCCGTTGGTGATGTTGAAGTACAGATGTTCGCAGAACTTGCCGGTGAGGTAGCGAGGGATGGGATGCCGGGTCTTCTGGGCCGTGTGCACAATAAGCGATGCCTTCCCCACAGCCTGGACACCCTCGCCGGCGGCTGCCGTCCGGCCGGGCAACGCGCCTGCCGCGGCCAGAATCAAGGTGGCAAAGACCATTCCCCACGGACAATCATGTCGGCTTCTCATGGCGGAACCTCTGGAAAACACACCCATCTTCGACCTCACTCGGACATCATGCGTATCATACGGAGCCGAGGCTCCTGGTGCAATATGCCTGCGTGAAACCGAAAGATAGTTGATACGGGAACCGGGATTCGAGTAGTATCCACAACCATGAACCTACCTGCATATCTCGATGGCGTGCCGAACATCTGTGGTTCAGAGGCGATGATCGCTGATGCCATGTCGCGTGTGGCCCGGCCACTCTGCAAAGGCGGGATCGATTGGACGTGCGTCAAGAGCGCCTACGCGATCGCCCTGCACATGCACCAGCCGTTGATCCCCGACCCCGACCAGCCGCTTGGGAGCGCCGAGATCATCAGCAACCTCAAGCACATGATGGACCACCCGAACGTGGGCGACAACCACAACGCAGAGGTCTTCCACTGGTGCTATAAACGGATGGGGGAGTTCATCCCCCAGCTCGTGGCCGAGGGCAAGCAGCCTCGCGTGATGCTCGACTATTCCGGCACGCTGCTCCACGGCCTGCACGCGATGGGCCTCGACGACGTCTTCGAGAACCTGCGGACGATCACGTGCGATTCTCGCTATCGGCATTGCGTCGAATGGCTCGGCAGCGCCTGGGGCCATCCGGTGGCGCCTTCGACTCCCGTCCAGGACTTCCGCCTGCACGTCCAGGCATGGCGGCACTTCTTCGCGGCACTCTTCGGCGTCGAGGCTTTGGCTCGCGTTCAGGGATTCTCGCCGGCCGAGATGGCCCTTCCGAACCATCCCGACGTATGCTACGAGTTTGTCCGAACCCTGAAGGACAACGGCTATCGCTGGGTCCTCGTGCAGGAACATACGGTCGAGCACGTCGAGGACGGGCGGCCCCTCCGATACCCGCACCGCCCGCACCGGCTTGTCGCCCGCAACTCGGCGGGCGAGACGCTCGCCATCACCGCGATCATCAAGACCCAGGGCAGCGACACGAAGCTCGTAGGCCAGATGCAGCCGTACTTCGAGGCGATGGGGCTGGGCCGTGTCGAGCTGAAGCCCGGATCGGAAAAAGACAGATCGGGAAGTGGAAGCGTAGAAGCGTTGGAGCGTAGAAGCGTAGAAGCGGGCGGCGCATCCACGCATGCACGCATGCACGCATGCACGCTTGCATCCGTCCCCTCGCTGGTCACCCAGATCGCCGACGGCGAGAACGGCGGCGTCATGATGAACGAGTTCCCGCCCAAGTACGTGCAGGTGATGGAAGAAAGCAGCGGGACGCCCACGCCGCCGGTGAACGTCGGCGAGTACCTCGAACACCTTGACTTGCTCGGCGTCCGCGAGGAGGATTTCCCGGAGATCCAGCCGGTCCTGCAGCACCGGATCTGGACGCGGCTCGAACGGGGGGCCGGGCCGGATGCCTTGAAGGGCGCCATCGAGCAATTGTCGCGCGAGGACTCGCGGTTCCACGTCGAAGGCGGAAGCTGGACGAACAACATCTCCTGGGTCCGGGGCTACAAGGACATCCTGGAGCCGATGGCGGCCGCCAGCGTCCTGTTCAACGAAACGATGCTGCGCCCGAGCGTCCCCACATCCGATCCACGCTATCGCAGCGCCCTGTTCCATCTGCTCACCAGCCAGACCAGTTGCTACCGCTACTGGGGCTCGGGCCTCTGGACCGACTGGGGCCGGGAGCTGTGCCGCCGAACGATGGAAATCCTTCGGTGATGGACAAAGGATAGTTGATGAGGGATGATCTCCGATGGTCAAACGAGCAATGAGAAAGGGTCGGGCAGTGGCGCAACCCGGGGACCAGACGGCTCACGCGCTTCGCGAACGGGCGAAAGAACTGAGTTGCCTTTACCGCATCAGTCGGATATTCGAGGAGGCCACCGGGTCGCCTGACGAAGTGCTTCAGCGTATTGCTGAATTGATACCGCCGGCATGGCAGTACCCGGAAATCACATCGGCTCGTATCGTTCTGGACGGAAAGCGATACGAAACACCCGGCTTCGAGGAGGACTGCCAAAGACAGACATCCGAAGTGATCGTGGGTGCGAAATACAGAGGGGCCGTTGACGTAGTCTACCGGGAGGCCAGACCAGCCCTGGATGAGGGACCTTTTTTGAAGGACGAGCGGAGTCTGCTGGATGCCATCGCCAGACAGATCGCCGTCATCGTGGAACATCAGGATGCGGAGGAAGAAAGGGCCCGCCTGCAGAAGCAGCTCATGCACGCGGACCGCCTTGCCACGATCGGGCAGTTGGCGGCGGGCGTCGCTCATGAGCTGAACGAGCCGCTCAGCAGCATTCTCGGTTTTGCGCAGTTGCTGAAACGAGATCCGGGGATGCCCGAGGGGGCGAGGCAAGACATCCAGAAAATTGTGACCGCTTCGCTTCATGCCAGAGAGATCATCAAGAAGCTCCTGCTGTTTGCGCGGCAGACGCCTACGTTCAAGGGGCCCGTGGACATCAATAGTGTTGTCCTGGGAGCCATAGACCTGTTCAAGCACCAGTTCGAGAAGGAAGGAATCGAGCTGGTCTGTGTTCTTTCCCCGGAGTTGCCCGTGCTGGTAGCCGATACCGGCCAGTTGACCCAGGTGTTGGTCAATCTGGTGGTCAACGCCGTGCAGGCCATGCCGGATGGGGGAAGACTCATCGTACAGACCCATGTGCAGAATGGGCACGTCGTCTGCACTGTCGAAGACACGGGAGTGGGAATGGACGCGGAGGTCCTGGACCGGCTGTTTGTACCTTTCTTCACGACCAAGGAGGTGAACCAGGGAACGGGTCTGGGCCTGCCCGTGGTCCATGGGATTGTCACATCGCATGAGGGGACGATTGAGGTCGCCAGCGCGCTCGGCAAGGGAACCACGTTCACTATTCGACTGCCCATCGATCCCGCCCCTGACCGGGAGAACAGACCCGAATCATGAATGCACCCGATCGCAAAGAGACGATTCTCGTCGTCGATGACACACCCAGCACGCTGGAGGTTCTCCAAAGGAATCTGACCGCTGCCGGGTACACGACCTATACGGCTCCCAATGCCGTCGATGCCCTGAGCCTCCTCGATGGGATCTTCGTTGACTTGGTCGTTACAGACCTGAAAATGCCTAAGATCAGCGGCATGGATCTGATTCGGCACATTCGGGAGAACTACAGAAACACCGCGGTGATGATGATCACCGGATACGCGACCGTGGAGAGCGCCGTGGAGGCTGTGAAAAGCGGGGCTGAGGAGTACGTGCCCAAGCCGTTCACCGATGGCGAACTCCTCGCAGCGGTGCGTCGGGTGTTGGACAAGCTCAGGCAGAGGCGTGAGGCCGCGACAAAGCCTGTTCAGAAGCCGGAGTGTGCCTACGGTCTCATCGGCGAATCCCCGGCGATGCAGAAGGTCTTCGCGGCGATCCGCAAGGCGTCCTCAACCTCGGCGACCGTTCTCATCACCGGGGAAAGCGGCAGCGGCAAGGAGCTGGTGGCGCGGGCGATCCACTATAGCAGTGCCCGGGCCTCCGCGCCGTTTGTGCCTGTCAATTGCGGCGGCATCCCGGAAAGTCTGTTGGAAAGCGAGTTGTTCGGGTACGTCAAGGGGGCGTTCACCGGCGCCCATGAGTCGCGGGCCGGATTCTTCCAGACCGCCGACGGCGGGACGATCTTTCTCGACGAGATCNNTCTTCCTCGACGAGATCGGCGAGACGAGCATCGCCATGCAGGTGAAACTCCTGAGAGTGCTTCAGGACAAGGAGGTTCGCATGGTGGGCGATTCGCGTGCGAGAATGGTGGATGTGAGGATCATCGCCGCCACGAACAAGGACCTGCAGAGTCTCATTCAAAGCCGGGTGTTTCGAGAGGAGTTGTACTACCGGATCAACGTCGTGACGATCGAGGTTCCGCCCCTGCGGGCCCGAGGGGGCGACATTCCGCTGTTGGTGCGGCACTTTGCGGAGAAGTTCGCCTCCGAACTGGGTAAGACGGTTCCACACTTTTCGGGAAAGGCCATGGAAGCGATGCAGAATTACGCTTGGCCGGGCAATGCGCGGGAATTGGAGAACGCGATCCAGCGGATCGTTGTCATGAACGATGAGCAGATCATCGAGGTCCCGGACTTGCCGTCCTTCGCGCGGTTCTCGGCCCTTCGTACGACCGGCGTCAACAGGACCCTGGCCGAGGTGGAGGCGGACCACATTCGCAATGTTCTGGCAAACGCCGACGGCAATAAGACGCGAGCGGCGGAAATTCTCGGAATCGATCGCAAGACCCTGCGAAAGAAGGTCGCTCGGTATGACCTGGATTGAGCGTCTTGCCGTGAGATGAATCGGCGGACAGGACAATCGACGACTTGAAAACGTGGGCGGGGAAAGACTCCCCAGTGGTCCAATTCTCCCCACCATCGACACTCCCATGCGGCACACTCCAACAGGTTCTTCGCGTCGCATCTGACGTCGACGTCAGATTCTCCAACACCATGCAGATTCAGTAGTTACAGGCGGAAGTCTCATGAGCAACGTCGGATTCGTCAACGAATGGCACGCTCATTGCTGTCGGGACATCTGTCCGTGATAAAAGTGGTTCTGCGTAGTCGCGGGGGCCGAGCGGAATGATGGCCTGTGCAGCCACATGGCCCCGATCATTTGTCACGGGCGGTATCCGTCCGGCAAGTGCAGAGAGAAAGGGAGGTTGGAGCCATGGCATTGGGAGAACAATCTCTGGGCTTGTGCTCAACGTGCAATAGTCGTTCCGTATGCACTCGACGCAAAGGCATCAGACTCCCTGTGTTGCTGTGTGAGGAATTCGATGACGTGGCGTTGCCGGGGGTGGAGCGGCAGCCGGCTCCCGTCATGGCGGATGAACGAGCCGCCCTCGATACGGCGATGGGACTATGCTGCAACTGCGGGAATCGCGACTTCTGCACGTTGCAGAATTCGCCCGGCGGGGTATGGCACTGCGAGGAGTACTGTTAAGGGGATGTCGCCACCACGCGAACCGGCATTCCCTACCGACAAGAGGTTCCGATGGATGACCAGGTGGTTGAGGAAATCGTCGCACAGCATCAGGGCTCGCTCGGAGGCATGCTGTCCATTCTCAACGAGGTTCAGGCGAAGTATGGGTATCTGTCGCAGGACGCCTTGCGGCGGATCGCGGCAGCGACCGGCGGCTCTCTGACCGATGTGTACGGGGTGGCCACGTTCTACAAGGCATTCAGCTTGAAGCCGCGGGGGAAACACCTCGTTTCGGTGTGTCTCGGTACGGCATGCCACGTGCGGGGGGCGCCGAGAATCGCCGAGGAATTCTGTCGGCAGCTCGGGATACAACCGGGCGAGACCACGCCGGACAACGAGTTTACTCTGGAAACGGTGAACTGCCTGGGTGGTTGTGCCCTCGGGCCTATCGTCGTCGTCGATGGCCGCTACTACTCGAATGTGGGGAAGGGCAGGGTTGCGGAGATACTGAGAAGGACTCGTGCCGGCTTGGACGAGCCGCAGGAGAACCGCAGTTTTCCGTTGACCGTCCAATGTCCCCACTGCCGGCAGAGCCTCATGGATCCGGCGAATCCCATCGACGGCGCTCCTTCGATCCGGTTGACGATGTGCTGGAACGGAGGCCGGCATGCGTTCCGTCTGTCCTGTCTCCACGGCAGTTGCAGATCGTCCTGCGATGGGGAAATCCCTGCTGATTTCGTTGTCGGCCTGGCCTGCCCGATGTGCCAGCGCGACCTGACCGGCGAACGGACGTGTCCGGAATGCGGGGCGGGCATGGCCGAGATGAGGGTGCAGGAGGGCGCCATTCTTGGGGTCTGCACGCGTCACGGATGCCGGGGACGCAGGTTGGACCTGGATGCCACATTGGTCGAAGCGGCTGATCGGCCGAGTCAGGAATGATCCATGAAACGACTGACCTCCATCGATGATTTCAAGGTCTTGCACAGCCGTTTGCGGGGACAATGCGACGGCGACGCGGTGACGATCGTGGTGCCGGCGGGCACGTGTGGGATCGCCAGCGGCGCCGCCCGGCTCATTCAGGAAGCCCAGCGTGCCATTCTCGCCAACCGCCTGACCGGCAAAGTGAAACTGCGAATCACGGGCTGCCACGGGTTCTGTCAGATGGAGCCGTCGCTCCTAGTGGAGCCGCGGCGGACTTTTTATCCCAAGGTTGATCCCAAGAACGTGGAACGAATCGTCCGGGCGGCTGCGGAGGGACAGGTGGTTCGAAGCCTTTTGCTGGTTGATCCAGTGACCGGCCGATCCGTCGAGCGACAGGATGATATCGGCTTCTTCGCCAACCAGGTCCGCGGAGTCCTGAGGGAAAACGAGAACGTGGACCCCACTCGCATTGAGGACTACATTGCCCACGGCGGCTACGGCGCGATGGTGCAGGTGTTGTCCCGTGCCGACGCCGGTTGGGTCGTGGAGCAGATCAAGATCTCGCAGCTTCGCGGCCGGGGCGGCGGCGGCTTTCTGACGGGCCGCAAGTGGGAAATGTTCGCCAGACAGCGAGGGACCAACGGCAAGTACCTCGTGTGCAACGCCGACGAGGGCGACCCCGGCGCCTACATGGACCGCAGTGTTCTGGAAGGCAATCCCCACGCGATTATCGAAGGGATGATCATCGCCGCCGCCGGCACCGGCGCCACTCGAGGAGTCATCTACGTTCGCAGCGAGTATCCCCTGGCGATCAAGCACTCGCAGATCGCGCTGCGGCAGGCCCGTGACATGGGACTGCTGGGCGACAACGTCCTCGGATCAGGACTACGATTCGACATCGACATCGTGCGAGGGGCCGGGGCGTTCGTCTGCGGCGAGGAAACCGCTCTGATCAAGTCCATCGAAGGGCGCATGGGCGAGCCGCGACAGCGCCCGCCGTACCCGATTGCCAAGGGCATCTTCGGCGCGCCCACTTGCATCAACAACGTCGAGACGTTGGCTAACGTGCCGTTCATCATTCGCCACGGCGCGGAGGCCTTCGCCGCGATGGGCGTCGAGGGCAACACGGGGACGAAGATCTTCTCTCTTGTTGGCAAGATCCGCAATACCGGCCTCGTGGAAGTCCCCCTGGGCACGC
>DCUI01000132.1:0-42167 GCA_002327785.1 Phycisphaerales bacterium UBA2218 | reverse complement strand
GCGGAGGGCCCATCGGAAAGACGCGCGTCAAGGCGGTGCAGACGGGCGGTCCTTCGGGCGGGTGCATCCCAGCCTCCCTGTTCGACCTGCCCATCAGCTACGACAGCCTGGCCAAGGTCGGCTCGATCATGGGCTCCGGCGGNNCCTGCATGGTGGACGTCGCCCGGTATTTCATGAACTTCCTCAAGGATGAGTCCTGCGGCAAGTGCCTGACCTGCCGCAAGGGCACGCAGCGGATGCACGAGATTCTCGAGGACATCACCCTCGGCAAAGGCACGCCCGACCACCTGGCTCTGCTGGAGGAGCTGGCCCTGGTCGTGAAGGACACAACGATGTGCGCCTTGGGCCAATCCGCCCCAAACCCGGTCCTGAGCACTCTCAAGTATTTTCGAGACGAGTACCGCCGGCACATCGAGGACAAGAAGTGCGATGCGTTCGTGTGCAAGAGCTTGGTCGGCGCCCCCTGCCAGGCGGCCTGCCCCGTGGATACGGAGCCGTGGCGCTATGTAGCTCTCATCGAAAAGGGGCAGTACGAAGAGGCGTACCGGATCATCCGGGAGGCGAACCCGTTCCCGGCCGTCAGCGCCAGGGTCTGCGACCGCAAGTGTGAGCATCGCTGCAGTCTGGGTGTGAGTGGAGGCGAATCCATCGCGGTGCGTGCGATGAAGCGGTTCGTAACCGACCGCGTAGATGCTGCCGTATACCACCCTGAGGTGCGTTCTGGGAATGGCCGGGCGAAAAGAGTGGCGGTGGTTGGTGCAGGCCCGGCAGGGCTTACGGCCGCGCACGGCCTGTCTCTTCTCGGACACAAAGTAACCGTAATCGAGGCGGAGCAGGAGACGGGCGGCATGCTCGCCTGTTCGCTGCCCGCCTACCGGCTGCCCAGGCGGATCGTCCGAGACGAAATCAGCACGTTGATGAACGAGAACATCACGCTGCGGCATGGAGTCGTTCTCGGAAAGGATGTGACGATCCGAGAGCTTCTTGCCGAGGGATTCAAGGCCGTCTTCCTGGCGATAGGAGCGCACGAGAGCTGGCGGCTGGACCTCGAAGGAGAGGACCTGGAGGGTGTTTACCCCTCCATGCAGTTCCTCAAGGCGTTCAACCTCCGAGGCGAAGAGCTGGCGCACGGACACGTCGGGATCGTCGGCGGGGGGAATTCCGCGGTCGATGCCGCCCGCGTGGCGCTGCGGCAGAAGCAAGTCACGGCCGTCACGCTCCTGTATCGGCGCACGCGGGACGAGATGCCTGCCTATGAAGAGGAAGTCGAAGCCGCCTTGGAAGAAGGAGTGACGATTGAAACCCTGGTGTCCCCTGTCAAGATCCACGTTCGCCAGGAGGAAATCGAGGCGGCCATCCGGGAGGGCGTCGAGCTGGAGACGCTTGTGTCGCCCGTGCGGATCTACTCGCGGGAGGGACGCGTGGTGGGCATCCAGTGCATCCGGAATCGTCTGGGCGAGTTGGATGCGAGCGGCCGGCGGAAGCCCGTCCCTGTGCCGGGAACCGAGTTTACGCTGCAACTCGATACGTTGATTGTCGCGATCGGCGAACGCCCGCAGAGCGAGTGCCTCGCCGCGATGGGTCTGGATGTGGACAAGGCCGGGAGAGTCAAGATCGATCCGAAGACGCTTGCCACGAGCATGGAAAGCGTTTTTGCCGGGGGAGATCTGGTGACCGGTCCGAATACCGTCATTGACGCAATTGCCGCCGGCAAGAGGGTTGCCCGAGTAATCGACCGATATCTGCGGGGCGAGCCGCTGGCCGAGCCGGCCGAGGCGAAGCTACCGACCGTCTTCCTTGAGCCGGCTTCCGTCGGCGAAGAGGAGCTGGAGAACGCGGCCCGGGCGATCCCGCCTGCGCTGCCCGTGAAGGGACGACGGAAGAACTTTGATGAAGTGGAACGGTCCTTGTCCGAGGAGCAGGCCCGGGCGGAGGCCCGTCGCTGCCTGAGGTGCGACCTGGCCTTCACGCAGGACGGAAAGGCAACGTGTGCACAGCGGGTCGCCGTTGGAGACAAATCAGCATGATAACGCTCACCATAAACGGACTGGATGCCACCGTTGAGAAGGGGTCAACCATTCTCGATGCCGCGAGGTTTTTGGGCTTTCCGATTCCTACGCTGTGCCATATGGAGGGGCTGACACCCTACGGAGCGTGCCGGCTCTGCGTCGTGGAGATTGGGGAAGGCCCGGGCGCGAAGCTCGTATCTTCCTGCACCTATCCGGCCGAGCCGGGATTGAAGGTGCGCACGGCTTCCTCACGGGTGGTTCGGGCGCGCAAAATGATCATCGAGCTGCTGCTGGCCTCCTGTCCCCAGTCCAAGACCATACAGGACCTGGCGTCGAAGTACGAAGTGACCCAACAACGGTTCCGGCAGGAATATGAGGAATGCATCCTTTGTGGGCGGTGTGTCCACATGTGCGAGGAGCAGATGATGGCGAAGGCCATCGGCTTCCGAGGGAGAGGACAAAGCCGCAGTATTGGAACGCCCTTCGATGTGCCCTCGGAGGTCTGCCGGCAGTGCGGAGGCTGCATGTACGTTTGTCCGGCCTGCTCGCTGCGATGCACCTATACGGAGCCCGAAAAGGCGATCTGCGGCGGGTGCGCCAATCTCAGCCCGCCATGCCTTGAGAAGGAGCTGTTCGATGACATGATGTGTTACATGGATCCGTGCGTTGCCTGTGAGATCAAGAAACCATAGAGGAACCGAAGGAGGTGCCTTACGATGTCCCTTTCGAGAGTGAATTCGTCCGCGGCCACCCTTACGAAGAACAGAACAGAAGGCTCCGTGACACCCAGCTCAGGCATGTGCGTCACCTGTGTCGACGGCTGCATCGGCATGTGCGAGATCGGCAAGTCCGCCTATCGCGGCCATGAGGTGATCTACCCGCAGCCCTTCGGCGTCATCACGACGGCTTCGGAGAAAGTCTACCCGGTGGACTATTCGCACCTGAACATCATGGGCACCTGCGTCGGGGCCCACGGGATTGAGGCGGACAGCGACAAGGCGATCTTCCCCGCCGTGAACCTCGAAGTGAGAATCGGTCACGACAAAGGGATCAAGTTCCGATACCCCTGGCTGATCTCCGGGATCGGGTCCACGGACATCGCCAAGAACAACTGGGAGGGATTGGCCATCGGGTCGGCCCTGGCGGGGACGGGCCTGACGATCGGCGAGAACGTCGCCGGCATGGATACCCAGGCGGACATCAAGAACGGCCGGGTCCTTGACACCGTGGACCTGAAAGGACGAGTGAAGCTCTATCGCGACCATCAGCGCAACGGCTTCGGGGCGATCATCGTCCAGGCGAACGTCGAGGACACCCGCCTGGGCGTGCACGAGTACGCGATCAAGGAACTGGGCGTCGAGTGCGTGGAGATCAAATGGGGGCAGGGCGCCAAGAACATCGGCGGGGAGGTGAAGATCAGGGATCTGAAGAAGGCGCAGCTCCTGCACGAGCGAGGGTACATCGTGTTGCCGGACCCGACGAATCCCGCCGTCATCGAGGCGTTCCAGAACGGCAACTTCAAGGAGTTCGAGCGGCACTCTCGCGTCGGGATGGTGTCGGAAGAGTCATTTGCTCGGAGGATCGAAGAGCTTCGCCGCGCCGGAGCAAAGTACATCTTCCTGAAAACCGGCGCCTATCGGCCCGCAGATCTCGCGCGTGCCTTGAGTTTTGCCTCGAAGTGCAAGCTCGACCTGCTCACTGTGGACGGCGCCTCGGGCGGGACGGGCATGAGTCCGTGGCGGATGATGAATGAATGGGGCGTTCCGCCACTGCACCTGCATTCGCTTTTGTACAGATACGCGAAGCGGCTTTCGGACAGGAACCGATACCTGCCGGCGATCGCGGTCGGAGGCGGCTTCACGTTCGAGGACCTGATCTTTAAGGGGCTGGCCCTGGGCGCTCCCTACATCCAGTTGATCGGGATGGCTCGCGCTCCGGTGGCGGCAGCCATGGTGGGCAAGACCATCGGCCGGGCGATCGACGCCCATCAGCTCCCCGTCTACGTCGAGCGATTCGGCTCGACGAGGGATGAGATCTTCGTCACTGCAAGCGAACTGCGAAAGGAGTTCGGCAACGGCGACTTCGAGAAGATTCCCACCGGTGCCCTTGGGCTGTACACGTACTATGAACGACTGGCCCAGGGCTTGCGCCAACTGATGGCCGGCTGCAGGAAATTTTCGCTCGAACACATGTCCCGCGATGACGTTGCAGCGCTCACGCCCGATGCGGCCGCGATTACGGGCCTTCGCTATATCATGGAAGTGGATGAAGGACGAGCGGAGGAAATTCTCGACAACTGATGACCGCAATTCAGGGCTGCGGACTAAGATCCTCATTTCCGGGCTCGTTTCTTCATTGTATCTGGGGCCGAGGTCCGATACTCTACTCAGGCAGACGGCTGTGTAACATCGTGTGCAAATGAGTAGAAGATGCCGGAACATCCGACGTTCGTCCGATCCGACCTCAGCGACTGCAGGGGAGGTAAACGCCATGAGCCCACAGATTCCAGTGATCCGAGCCCGAGTCTGGACGGATTCCTTGTGTTACGCCGCAACGGTTCTGTGCTTTGCATTCACGCATTGCATCCCTGGTGCGGCCGCCGCCGGCGATTGGCCGACGTACCGATGTGATGCCGCACGCAGTGGCGTGAGCGGAGAGAGCCTGCGAGGCGATCTCTCGCTTCAGTGGACGTACACCTCCGCCCATCCCCCCAAGCCCGCCTGGCCCGCCCCATCGGAGGAGATGCCCCGCATGCACGCCGACAGCGCCTTTCACGTGGCGCTGGCCGATGGTCGTGTGTTCTTCGGGTCCTCCGCGACGGATGAAGTCTGCGCGGTGGATATCATTTCGGGGGACGTATGCTGGAGCTTCTTCACAGAAGGCCCGGTCCGTTTCGCCCCGACCGTTCGCGAGGGCCGTGTCTACGCAGGGTCGGACGACGGCTACGTCTATTGCTTGAGCGCGGCGGATGGATCGCTGATCTGGCGGCATCGGCCGGGTCCGAGCGACGAGAAGGTTCTCGGCAACGGGCGACTCATCTCGCTCTGGCCGGTCCGCACGAGTGTGTTGGTAGACCGGGGTGTGGTCTACTGCGGCGCCGGCGTGTTCCCCTACGAGGGGATTTACATCTGCGCCCTCAACGCTGCCGACGGTTCGGTCGTGTGGAGGAACGATACGATTGGCGACCGTGCCCATGAGCTGAGCTACGGCGGCATATCTCCCCACGGGTACCTGCTGGCCTCAGACGAAACGCTATATGTCCCCGCGGGCCGCGCGATGCCCGCCGCCTTCAGCCGGCGGACCGGTGAGTTCCTGTTCTGGGCTTCTCCCGGGGGCAAGCAGGGCGGGGCCTGGTCTCTGCTGCACGATGATGAGCTGATCGCCGGGGTGGACCGTTCCGGGACGCCTCACAAGGTCGTATATGATTTGAAAACCGGCCGGAGCAAGGGAGACGTCTTCGCCTGGTTCCCGGGAGTGGACATGGTAATCCGGGGCGACATCGCCTACGTTCTCACGCCCGCCGGTCTGTACGCCATCGACCGCAACGTGCACGCCCAAGCACTGCAAAAGGTTGCTGTCTCGACGAAGACGCGTGAAGCCCTGGGAAAAGAGCTTGCCACGCTGCGAGAAGATATCGGGAAAGCAGAGGCTGAGGAACGGACCCGAATCGACAGCAGGATCGATGAGATCAGTCGTCTTACCCTCAGGCATCTGGCTGAGGAGCGGCGACTCCAGAATTCCTGCTACACATGGCATTTACCCGCTCCACAGTGTAGTTCTCTCATCCTGGCGGGCGACACCCTTTTTGTCGGCGGCTCGAACCAGGTCCTGGGCGTCGAGGCCCAGACCGGCCGGAAGGTGTGGCAGTCGGACGTGACCGGAAATGCCGTGGGCCTGGCTGCCGGCAGCGACTCCCTGATCGTGAGTACCGAGGAGGGAAAAATACACTGTCTGAGCACCGCCGAACGCTCCTCGCCGAGGGAAATCAGCATCAGACGCGATCTGAGCCTCTTTCAACATCACCCACAGACAGAGCTGTATCGTGACGTGGCTCGCCAAATCGTGGAACGCAGCCATGTGAGCAAAGGCTACTGCCTTGTCCTGGACTGCGATAGGGGGCAGCTTGCCTATGAGCTGAGCCAGATCACCGATCTGCAGATCGTCGGCATCGAAAGAGACCCAGGCAAACTCCAAATTGCCCGCGAGAGCCTGCGATCGGCTGGGTTGCTGGGCGTGCGCGTGGTCGTGGAGCCGTGGGATGTTGATTCCCTGCCCCCTTACTTCGCCAACCTGGTTGTTTCCGGCGGGCTGCTGACCGCCGACACAGTCGAGGTGACGCGGGAACAGGTGGAACGCATCCTGAGGCCGGGCGGGGGCACAGCCGTTGCGGCGATGCCGGACGGCAATGGCGGCCTCTGGTGGCGTACGTTCACACGCCCGCAGCTCGAAGGGATCGCGGGGTGGACTCAGCAGTACGGCAATCCCCAGAACACGGCCTGCTCTCCGGATAGGATGGCCAAGGGCCCCCTGGGCGTGCTCTGGTTCGGCGAGCCGGGGCCGCTGGCCATGGTGGAGAGACATGCCAAAGCCCAGAGTCCTGTCGCGATGGATGGCCGCCTGTTCGTCCAGGGCGAGGAACTGATTCTGGCGCTGGACGCCTACAACGGGGTGCCCCTATGGCAGCGCCGGATTCCAGGTGCGGTGCGGGCCCGGGTCGATATCGATGGGGGCAACCTGGCCCTGGCGAAAGAAGCCCTGTACGTGGCGGCGTATGATCGGTGCATCCGCCTGGCTCCGGCCACCGGCGAGACCGTTCGCGTGTATGACCTGCCCGGAGGGAGCAGTGGGAGCTACCGCTGGGGCTGCGTTTCGACAGATCGGAATACCTTGTTTGGCATCCGGGCCGAGCCTTTGAAGCAGCCATATGCGACGGAACTCAAGGCCAGGTACGACGACCCTGATGACGACACGCTCCGGGCCTACACACGATCGAATGCCAAGTGGTTTCCCATGGCCAATTACCCGCTCTGGGAGAACTATAGTCCGGGCAAGGGCTCTGTGACAGACAAGATGATGACAGGGGATATGGTCTTTGCTCTCGACACAGAGACGGGGGCGGTGCGATGGACCTATCCAGGCAAACGGATCGCAAATCTGACCCTGTCCATCGGAGGCGGAAAGGTCTTCTTCGCCGAGAGCGTCGTCACGGACGCACTGGCGGGCCGGGCCCTCGATGAGCGGCGAACGCTGATACAGGAGGGGTTGTACGAAGAAACAGAAGATATGAAGAAGGCCCAGGGTTATGAATCGTCGGATACAAGGCTCGTCGTGGCCCTCAATGCCCAGAGCGGTGCAAAGCTGTGGGAACGAGCCGTCGATTTCACCGGCTGCTGCGGCGATGCCATGGGCTCGGCTTACCAGGACGATGTCCTGCTGTTCTTCGGCTGCGTCGGCAATCACGACGCCTACCGGTTCAGGGAGAATCAACTTGCGTACCGTCGCATCGTGGCCATGTCTGCATCGAGCGGGACGATCCTGTGGTCGCGTCCGGTCAACTATCGCACGCGGCCCGTCGTCGTCGGCGACAGGATCATCATCGAGCCCCGGGCGTGCGATCTGCGTACGGGAAAGATTCTGGCCCGTCTCGATCCGATCTCGGAGAGAGAGGTTCCGTGGGAGTTTCTGCGCCCCGGACATACCTGCGCGATCACCAGCGCCTCGGCGAGCGCCCTGTTCTATCGTTCTTCGAGCATCGCGATCTACGATCTGGCACGCGATGCCGGCGTCGCCATCTTCGGTGGTATTCGCCCCGGGTGCTGGATCAACATGATCCCGGCGAATGGTCTGGTGCTGGTTCCGGAGGCGAGCGTGGGCTGCACGTGCTCCTTCCCGCTTCGCGGCTCGTTCGCCCTGGTGAACAAGCCGCGGAGAGCCCAGCCCTGGACCGTGTTCATCAACCATACCGAACTGGACCCAAAGGGCCAGGTGGTGCCGGGTACTTTGGAACGGCCTGTCAAACACCTTGCCATCAACTTCGGCGCGCCGGCGGATATGAAGGATGACGACGGCACGTTGTGGCTGGCCTATCCCAATCCCCGGACGGCGTATAGCCAGAACCATTTCGTCAACTACGGCATCAAGTTCGATCTGAAGGAGGAAATCCTCAAAGGGATGGGGTATTTCTGCCGGGATTTCAAGGGGATCGCCGTCGAGGGAACGGAGAAGCCCTGGCTTTTCACTTCCGGTTGCATGGGGCTGCGCCGGTGCGAGATCCCGTTGCTCGATGACCAGCCGGGCCAGGTCCAGACCCCCTACACAGTTCGCCTCGGGTTCCGGGCCCGCAAAGGCGACAAACCCGGTCGGCGCGTATTCGACATCAGACTGCAAGGCCGGACTGTCTGCGAAGCCTTCGACATTGCCCGGATCGCCGGCGGCATGGATAGGGTGGTCATCCGGGACTTCAGGGACATTGCCGTCGAGGGCAAGCTTCTTCTGGAACTGGTCCCCGGAACGGAGACGCCCGGCGAGTCAGAGGCGCCGCTCGTCAATTGCGTGGAGATTGTATGCTCGCATCGTTGAGGTCCGGCGACCACACAAGGAATCCAAAGGTTGCCGGGTATGCTCTCGTCTTCGTGCCGGCCGCGGTGATCTGCCTGACTCTCGCCTCTGTCCTCGCCAACGAGTGGGGATTGCCTGCAGATGATTCTCGAGAGGACGCCGGTGCTGCCGACTGGCCGACATGGCGGTACGACGCGAGCCGCAGCGGGGCTTCGCCCGCCTCACTGCCGGTCAAACTGAATCTTCAATGGGTTCGGCAACTGCCGAAACCCGCCCCCGCGTGGCGCCAGGAGCAATACAAACTGCAGTTCGACCGCTCTTATGAGCCGGTTGTCATGGGCCGGCAGATTTTCGTGCCATCGATGGTCAGCGACAAGCTTGAGGCTTACGACACGGAAACCGGCAAGCAGAATTGGCAGTTCTTCTGCGATGGGCCGATCCGTTTCGCGCCGATCGCATGGCAGGGCCACGTGTATTTCGCGAGTGACGACGGGTGTCTCTACTGTCTGGCGGCCAAGAATGGCGCGCTGCTCTGGAAATCCCGCCTGGCGCCGTCGGGCCGCAGGATTCTGGGCAATGGCAGGCTCATCTCGGCCTGGCCGGCACGCGGCGGACCGGTGTTGCATGACGGCAGAATCTACTGTTCCGCGGGCATTTGGCCGTTCATGGGTGTGTTCATCTATGCACTCGATGCCGTGACGGGCCGGGTGATCTGGGAGAACAGCGGCACGGGCTCGATCTATATTCCACAACAGCACAACAGCCCCGCCTTCGCCGGCGTCGCCCCGCAGGGATACCTGGCCGCGGATGGGAACAAGCTTCTGGTGACGAGCCGAACCACGCCGGCGTGTTTCAATTCTACAACCGGTGAGCTGCTGTACTATCCCTTGTCCGACCGCAGCTACGGCAAGTACGTCGGCGGCTACGGAGCATCAATCTGGAAGCAGTGGTACTTCAACAACAAAGTGGTGTATCGGCTTTCCGACGGGCTGGGATTGGGAGGCGTCTCGGCTCACGTCATGGGCAATGATGGTGTCCTGGGCATCGACGAGACCGGCGATATCGTGGCGTATACGCTGGCGGAGGTCCAGACACACGACCCCAAGGATAAGACCACCAAGACACAGGCGGTCGTACAGCCGCTGTGGAGGATGCATGCCGAACCGGCCCTTGAGCAGATCCATGTCAGGGCCGGGAGCCGGTTGTACGGCAGTAACCGCGACGGTCTGATCGCCGCCGTTGAGGTGCCCGAGGGCGACGAGCCGGCAAGGATGGTTTGGCGAGGCAAGGTGCGCGGGCGCGTGTGGAGTATGCTGGCCGGCGACGGCAAGCTTTTCGTCACCACGGAACAAGGGGAATTGTACTGCTTCGGCGCCAAAGAAGGGCTTTCCGTGCGCCACACGAGCAGGACCCATGACCTGCAACCGGCTTCGCGCAGCGATTGCAGGCGCGTCCAGGAGATCCTCCGGCAAGGCGCAGACGCGAAGGGATATTGTCTGTGGTTGGGGATCGGCAACGGCCGCCTGCTCGTGGAGGTCTTGCGTCGGTCGCAGATGTATGTGATCGCAATTGAGCCGGATGCCGAGAAGGTGGCCTCACTGCGAGAGAGGCTGGATCTCGCCGGCCTCTATGGATCGCGAGTCTCCGTCCTGCACGGAGACGTTGATTTCGCCGATCTTCCGCCGTACATCGCTTCGCTGGTCGTGGTTGAGAATCTCCCAGCCGTCGGACTCGATGGAACTGCACACCGCATTGAGGAGATGTGCCCATTGCTTCGGCCCTACAGCGGCGTAGCCTGGATCACCGCAAACAAGGAACAACAACTGGGGATGTGCAGCCGGCTTGCCAATGCGGACCTTCCGGGCGTCAGGGTGGGCACTACCGAGGATGCCGTCGTCATCAAGCGCACCGGCCCTGTACCGGGTTCCGCCGACTGGACGCACCAGTACGGCGACGTCGCCAACACCGTCTGCTCGAAGGACCAACTCAAGCCTCCATTGGGTCTGCTGTGGTTTGGGGAGGAGTCGGGATTCGGCGATGTCCTGCCCAGGCACGGACATGGTCCGCCCGAGCAGGTCGTCGGGGGAAGGCTGTTCATCCAGGGGATCGATTCACTCAGTGCGCGGGATGTCTACACGGGCAGGGTCCTGTGGAAGAAACCGTTCACGGCGTCCACCTTCGGCGCTTACTACGACGCGTCTTACAAGCATGACTTTCGCTACCTCGGCTATGGTCAGAACCACATTCCCGGGGCCAATGCCAGGGGGACGAACTTTGTCGTGACTGCCGACCGGATCTATATCATTCAGGCCGATGAGTGTCACGTCCTGGACCCGGAAACGGGGCAGACCCGGCAGGTGTTCTCGTTGTCCGGCCGGGACGATCGGGAGCACCAGCGCTGGGCGTACATTGGAGTCTGCGGCGACTATCTCATCGCCGGGGCGAACTTTGTCCGGTATTCGCCCTTGCTCAAGCCTCCCGGTGCGAAACCCGATGCAGCCGCTCCGTTCGTCGATTGGAGCGCCAGCAGGACACTGGTTGTGATGAACCGCTACGATGGGAAGGTCTTGTGGAGCGTGGACGCCGACGAGGGCTTCATCCACAACGGAATCGCCGCCGGAGGTGGCATGGTCTTCTGTTTGGATACGGCCCCGCCGTACGTAAGCAGAAACGCCCAGAACAAAGATATCGACCGCAAGACCCGCCTCCTGACGATGGACATCCGCACGGGCCAGGTGCTGTGGGAGAACCGCGATTGTGTTTTTGGAACCTGGCTCAGCTTCTCCGATCCGTTCGGCGTTCTCGTGCAGGCCCATCGCAAGTCCCGCGACATGCTCTGGGAGCCCGGAGATCGAATGGCTGTTCTTCGCGCTGAGACCGGAGAAGTCCTCTGGGACGAGAAGATGAGCTATAGTGGACCCTGTATGCTGCGGGGGGACATGATCTTCACTCAGGAGAGCGCCTACGATCTCCTTACAGGGCACCCGCGGACGTATCCGCACCCGTTGACGGGTGAGACGATCCCCTGGGAGTATTCGCGGAATTACGGCTGCGGGACGGCGATTGCCAGCGAGAGCCTCCTGACCTTCCGGTCGGCCGCGGCAGGGTACTACGATCTCACCAATGACGGCGGGACCGGAAATTTCGGTGGATTCCGATCCGGATGTACCTCCAACCTGGTCGTCGCCAACGGCGTTCTCAATGCGCCGGACTACACAAGCACATGCACCTGCAGCTACCAGAACCAGACCTCGCTGGCGATGGTCCACATGCCGGACGTGGAGACGTGGACCTTCAGCAAGATCAAGCCGAGCAATGCCCCCATTCAGAGCGTCGGCATCAACTTCGGTGCGCCGGGCGACCGTAAGGCCGACAATGGAACGCTCTGGCTGGAGTGCCCAAGCGTCGGAGGGAGCTCTGCGAAGCTGGATATTGCCCTGACGCCGGAAGAGCCCTTGTGGTTCCGCCGTCATTCGTTGCGGCTGCAACGGGGCGATATCCCATGGGTCGAAGCCTCGGGGGCGAAGGGCCTGCGGTCCGTTCGCGTCAGGGTGGCAGGGTGGCAAAACGAGAGGGGCGAGAAAACCACCGGAGTGGACCTCGGCTCTACACGGATCGACGTGGAGAGGATCTACACGGTGCGTCTGCACTTCGTGGAGCCCGACGACAAAGAACCGGGAGAACGACGGTTCGATGTTGCCCTGAATGGGCAGACCGTCCTGGCGGATTTCGACATTGTCGCAGAGGCTCGGTCCCCCAACGTCGGCATCGTCAAGACGTTCCAGGGAATCCATGTGTCCGATTTTGTGATCATCACGCTGACGCCGGCCGACGCGAACAGCGAGACGATCCTGTGTGGGATTGAGATTGTCGGCAGGAATACCTCAGTGGAAAGCCGTTGACGACACCGAAAGTGGCCCCATAGGGCACACAAACTCATCCGTGCTCCGGGCGATGAGTTTGGACGCAAGGTCTTCTCGAATCCGTACCACCGACAGGATCGGGCTTGTTGGCCAGGAAGCCTCTTTGACATGACGTGCACAGCGTGGTAGGATACACCTGCCACGCATCTCTATGACGTTTGAAAGGGCAGTGTATGGATCGCACAAAGATCAATCGACTGCTGGGAGTCTTCATCCTGTTGGCGGCAACGTCCGCTTTTTCCAGGGGCGTATCGCCGCGTGAGGTCATCAATGCGGCGGGAGCGACCCACGGAATCTGCGCCGTCGTTGGCGAAGAGGCATGTGATTTTGCCGTTGCGCTTGCCGGAGAGAGCGATTTGCTGATCTATCTGCACGTCTCCAGGGCAGAGGATCTTGAGTCGGCTCGCAAGGCGATCGACGAGGCAGGCTACTTCGGTACGCGCGTCTTCATCGCGACAGGCGAGAACAGGCTGCATCTGGCCGACAATCTGGCCGATGCGGTGGTGGTTCTCGCCACGCGGGGTCTTCCCCAGGCAGAGATTCTGCGGGTGCTTCGGCCGGGCGGCAAGGCCATGTTCGCCGACAAGACGATCACCAAACCTTTTCCGGCGGGTGTGGATGACTGGAGTCATCCCTATCATGGGCCCGACAACAACCCGCAGTCGAACGACAAGGTGATTGTCGCCCCGTATCTGACGCAATTTCTCGCCGAGCCCCGGTATGCGCCGCTGCCGCAGGTGTGTGTAACCTCCGCCGGCCGGGTGTTCAAGGCCTTCGGGCACGTGGCGTTCAAGGAACGCGAAGAGCCGTTCCTCAACAAGCTCGTGGCCTTCAATGGGTACAACGGCACAATCCTCTGGCAGCGAGATCTCGTCGAGGGCGTCATGATCCATCGTAACACGATGGTCGCGACGCTTGCCGCCCTCTACATCGGCGACAACAAGTCTTGCAAGGTCATCGACACCGCCACCGGCAGGGTGCTGGACGAGATCGCTCCGCCCGTGGAGAAGGCCGGCGGCACATTCTGGAAATGGATGGCTATCGAGGACGGCATCCTATACGCCATGATCGGCGAGCAGGAGCAGGCCGACTCGACGAAGCGATGGAAACTCGACAAGCATGGCTGGCCCTGGGATCCCATCTCTGAAGGATGGAACCAGCCGCAGCATTCCTGGGGCTTCGGCCGCCACGTTCTGGCAATCGATCTCAAGACGAAAAATGTCCTCTGGAGCCATCGCGAAAGCGAGCCCATCGACGGCCGGGCCATCTGCATGCACCACGGTCGTATCTACGTCTTTCGATTCGGCGGCTATCTCGCGTGCTTGGATGCCGCGAACGGTCGGGAGCTTTGGCGCAGGACCCCGCAGAATGCTCCGGCGTTGTTCCGGTCGCTCGGTGAGTACCAGAATCGCCAGGATTGGCGGACGAACTGGCGGACCACCTGCTATCTCAAGTGCAGCGACAAGGCTTTGTATTTCGCCGGGCCGCCCATCGGCAAGCTGCTGGCCGTCTCCGCACGCGACGGCAGCATTCTTTGGGAGCATCCGTACAGCAATTTCCAGCTTGTCCTGCGTGACGACGCGCTCTACGGCATCAGTGGCCAGATCGACAAGCATCCGAGCCTGAAGTTCGACCCGCTGACCGGCAAGGTGCTTGCGGAGATCGATAAGCCTCGCCGGNNGACGCGATCTTCTTCCGCGCCGAGGGCGGCTCCGTCCGGCTGGACCTTGCCTCGAATCGCCCGGGCTGGATCTCCCCGATGCGGCCGGTCTGCCAGGAGGGTGTGACGGTCTCCAACGGTCTGTTGTATTGGTGGCCGTCGGTGTGCGATTGCCAGTTGACTCTGTACGGCATCACGTGTCTGGGTCCGGCGGGCGATTTCGATTTCACGCCTGACGCGACGGAGGCAGCACGGCTTGTGCGAGGCGAGGCAGCGACGATGCAAGTGGCCGATCTGCCGGCTCATCCGGCGGACTGGCCGACATTCCGGGCGGACAACGCCTGCAGTGCCTCCACCTCGGGCAGGGTCGTCGAGCGGCCGGGGCGGCTCTGGGATTTCGACCTCGGGGTCTCCACGGTCCCGGGTCTTCCTCGGATAACTGCGCCGGTAGCCGCCGGCGGATTGGTCTTTGTCGGCGGGGCCGATGGCGTCGTGCGCGCCATCGATGCCTCGGCAGGGACTGCCGCATGGAAGGCCTACACCGGGGGGGCGATCCGCATGCCGCCGACGATCTGGGAAGGGCGGGCCTACGTCGGGTCCGGCGACGGCTGGGTGTACTGCTTCGAAGCAGCGTCCGGCCGATTGCTCTGGCGATTCCGAGCGGCCCCGGCCGAGCGTCTGATCCCTGTCTATGGCACGCTGATGTCCACGTGGCCGGTGGCCGCCGGTGTGCTTGTCGAGGATGGCGCCGCCTATGCCGCCGCCGGGATTGCCAACTATGACGGTACATACGTGTATGCCCTGGACGCGCGGACGGGAGCGGTGAAATGGCGGAACAGCACATCGGGCCACCTCGATCCCCAGGCCCGGACCGGGGTGAGCGTCCAGGGCCATCTGTTGCTGCACGGTGGGAGACTCTACCTGTCCGGCGGGACATCGATCTCGCCCGCCGTCTACGACGTGGCGACGGGCAAGTGTTTGAACGATCCGGGGCAATTGGCCGAGTGCTCCTCGCGCAGTCCGCGCGGCTGGGAACTGTCGATACTGGGGGGCCAGGTGGTTGCTTGCGGAAAACCGTTCTACGGCCATCCCGCGTACGACGTCTACGATGCCACCGTGTTCAGCCGGGCCTTCCTGGCCTCGGCCGGCAACACGTCCGTCGTGTGGGCCTCGAATGGGGCCGGGCACAGGGTGATGGGATTCAGTGAATTCGACCGCGAGAGCCTTGCGCGCAATGCGGCGAATCCAGGCAATCGGTTCGAGGTCAACTGGGGCAGGCTGGCCCCCTCGACCAAGCCCGTCTGGTCCCTTGAATTTCAGAAGGCTCAGGCCATGGCGGTCTGCCGAAATGCGGTTCTGCTGGCGACGGACAGGGAACTGGTTGCCATGAACCCGGCCAGCGGCGTGACGCAATGGAGGCAACTGCTACCCGCGCCGCCTGCTCCCTGGGGTCTTGCGGTGGACAGCGCCGGTCGAGCGGTCGTAACTCTGATCGATGGACGCGTCCTCTGTTTCGGTCCTGTCAGAATGGTGGGCCAAGGCCGATAGCATGGATATGCGGTGTACATTGCAGGAGCATCCGGCGACGAAGTTGTGGCGGCTGAGCTTGGCGGTTCTGTGTGTCTGGGCCTTGTGCGCCGACCCGGCGCATGGCTGCCAATACAACGTTCGAGAGATCGGTTTCATCGATGTGGGGATCGAACCGTACAGACTCTTCGTGTACGTCCCCCAGGTTGTTCCGGCGGGAGAGATCGACGACCTCAAGAACACGCTTGATGTAGCCTTTGCCGATACAAACATCCAGTGTGAGCCGGTTCCGGCGGGAGTGGATGCGAATCATCCTGCCGCACGCTTCCTTTCTGCACATGGGATCGATAGTTATCCCGCCGCTGTGCTCGTTTCGCCGGACGGCCCGTCGCGTCGGCTTGCCTTGCACGCCGGCGGCCACTTGCTTGTAGAGGCGGTTTCCTCGTCGTTGGAGGCGACGCTGGACTCCTCGACATGCCGCCAGATTTTGGAGAAGGCTGCCGACAGCTATGGGGTTGTGCTCCTGATCGAGGGGCCGCGGCAGGACCGCAATGCCGCTGCCCGAGAAGCCGTCGCGGCTGCGATTTCATATATGAGCGAGCAACTGGAGCATCTGCCCAAGCCAATCGCCAGGGGGCCCGAAATGGTCGTGCTCGATTCGTCGTCCCTGGCCCGCGAGGAGATTCTGCTCTGGGCGCTTGGCCTCACGCTGCAGGACGTCAATGAGCCGTGCGCGGCGATCTTCTACGGTCGGGGCCGATGGATCGGACCGTTGTTCAAAGGCGAGATGCTCACCGACGAGAATCTCCTGCGCATTCTTCCCGTCATCGGCGCCGATTGCGAGTGCGGCCTCGATCATCGATGGCTCCAGGGCACGATGCTGCCGGCTCGATGGGACGAGAGTCTTCAACAGAAGGTCGCGGCGAGCCTGGGATTCGACCCTGAGAGCCCCATGGTGAAGATGGAGATGGTTTCCATCATCCGTCGCGGCATGGGCGGATTCGACTATCCCGGTGTGCCGCTCGGCTATCAGGAGATGGAGGTCGGCGGCGAGCCGATGGGTATATCCTACCCCTCCGTTCTGGAATCCAACGACACGCCGGCCACTCTCCGAGCGAAGCCTGCCCCTGCCGTGCCGGCATCCGGGACCACTGCCGCCGGGGTAGATGTCGAGCAGCCCCAGACGGGAGGCGTCATCTTGGCGATCTCGTTCGGGGGCATGGTTGTGGTAGTTGCTGCAATATCGGCGGTGGTTCTGTTCAGAGCGAAGAAGGATTGACCCGGGTATGTCTGTGATTCGAATGGTTTTGCAGGAGATGTGGCATCGCAAGGTCAATTTCGTCCTTGCGGTGCTCGCAGTCACGACGGCCGTCGCATTTTCCGTGGCGTTTTTCACGACGGCCAAGGCATCGGAGCGGGAGACGGCCCGCCTGATGCTCTCGATGGGCTACAACGTCCACATCATCGCCAGAGATGCCGATGCCGGCGGATTCCTTATCACGGGGATTCCGAACAGAACGATGCCCGCAGACTATGTGGACAAGCTGGCGGCCCAGCGGAGCATTTCCTACAACCACCTCCTGGCGACCCTTGAAGGCAAGATGAACTGGCAGGGCATGGACATCGTCCTGACCGGGATTGCCCCGGAGGTTTGTCCGCCCGGACAGAAGAAACCGCCCATGACGTTTCAGGTGGACCCCGGTACGGTCTACGTGGGACACCGGGTCGCCGAGCGTCTGCAAGTGAAAGAGGGCGAGACAATCTCCGTGGGCGGCAAGGACATGAAGGTCAAGAAGTGTCTCGCGGAGTCCGGGGGGTTGGACGATATGAGGATGCAATGCAGCCTCCAGGACGCCCAGGAAATCCTGAATCAGCCGGGACGAATCACTGGGATCAAGGCCGTCGATTGCCTCTGTTTCGAGAAGGGCGATCCGGTGGCGACGCTCAGGAAGGAGATCGGCGATATTCTGCCCGAGGCCCAGGTGCTTCAGGTCAAGGCCCTTGCAAACGCCCGGGCGAAGCAGCGGCAGATGATCCACAACATCTTTGCCCTGATGCTGCCATTTGTCGTCGCGGCCTGCGGGGTGTGGATCGGCGTGCTGGCTGTTATGAACGTCCGGGACAGGCAGCAGGAGATCGGCTTGTTGCGGGCCCTCGGATACGACGCGGGAGCTGTCTGCCTGTTGTTTCTGGGCAAGGCGGTGCTGGTGGGCCTGGCCGGGGCGGTGGCGGGCTTCCTGCTCGGGACGAGTCTGGGCTTGACGTACGGTCCTGGCGTTTTCGAGATTACGGCCAAGGCGATGATTCGCTGGGAACCGTCGCTGCTGGTCTTCGCCTGTATTCTCGCGCCGCTGTTCGCCATTGTCGCCAGTTTTGTACCGACCTTGATTGCGGTTACCTACGATCCCGCCACGACGCTGAGGGAAGAGTAGACAAGAAAAGGACAACCATGCTGGTTCTCGATGACCTGTGTAAGACCTATCGAACGCGGGCCGGTGACGTGAAGGCTCTCCACGACGTGAGCCTGCGGATCGACGAGGGGGAGTTCGTCGCCGTTTGCGGACCGAGCGGCAGCGGCAAGACAACGCTGTTGATGATGATTGCCGCCATGCTCAGGCCCAGCGGTGGCACGGTGCAATTCGATGGAACGAACCTCTACGCAATGGCCGGCCCGGAGCGGGCAAGATTTCGGGCCAAGAACATCGGCTTTGTGTTTCAGATGTTTCATCTTGTGCCGTATCTGGACGTCCTGGACAACGTCCTTGTGGCCGGGGGGGCCGCCGGCAAAGGCGACAGCAACCGCGCGCGAGACCTGCTGCAGCGGCTCGGTCTGCAACACCGCATGCACCACAGACCTGGAGCGCTCAGCGCCGGCGAGAAACAGCGAGCTGCGATGGCCCGGGCGCTGTTGAATCAGCCAAGAGTGATCCTTGCCGACGAGCCGACGGGCAATCTGGATCCGGAGAATGCCCAGTGCGTTCTGATGCATCTTCGCGATTTTCATCGCGCCGGTGGAACCGTCATCGTCGCGACCCATGGTCCGGCAGCACAGGAACTCGCCACCAGAACCATCCATCTGCGGGATGGAACGATCGAATGCTCTGTGTGAACCGGAGGGTGCCAGAACTGATCTGGACCTGAACCGGGCCAATCTCGAGACAGCTTCTGCCGCTTCCAGGAACTCCACGAGACCGGCGGCGAGGACGGCCCTGTGGGAAATCTCCAAACGCAAGCCTATGTGGAAGGATGGACAACTCAGTGAGGCGATGCTATGCTCACAACCTGGGAACTCCTGTACAGTGTGCCACGGCGGCAACACGGTGCGGCTCCAGACAACGCAGGAAGGGGGTTTACAGGCTCGATGGTCGGTGGGCGGTGAAAAGGGGTCATCGAAACTGCAGAATAACAGGTATGTAAGGTCCGTATCGCCTTCATGATCGGTGCTTTCTCCACCGGGGTGGCGCCGAAGTGGAGCGGCCGCGGGGCCTTCAGATTCCATGGAGCACGACATGCGACATAACTTCACCGAGAGCCCCTCGGCTCACCTTCTCATGACGAAGACGAGCATCTGCACCGGTTGGACCTTCCTTGTGGCACTTGTCTTGTGCGATGTCGCCAGCTTGGGCGGCGCACCTCGAACGACGGACTTCGCTTGGTTGTCTTCACAAACCCTGGCTGATCCAGGGACGGACGCCGATCGCGACCTGCGCCGGCACTTTGCGGAACCTCCGCAGCGCTACTGGCCGCGTCCGCTGTGGTTCTGGAACGATACCCTGGTTACTGCCGAGACCGTCAAGGACCAGATGCGCCAGGCACGGGATTGTTGCCGCTATGGCGGATTCGGTATCTTGCCGTTCGGCAAGAAGTTTTCCCCGGCCTATCTCAGTGACGAATACTTCACCGTCTATGCGGCGGCGCTCGAGCAGGCAAAGGCTCTGGGGCTTACCCTGTCGCTCTATGACGAATACGGTTTTCCCAGTGGTTCGGCCGGATCGCGGAATTCCAGCGACACAAGCCTCTTTGCCCAGCGATGGCCCCAGTTGACGATCAAGCGGCTGGACAAGCACGAATGGGAGATCCGTGGCCCGGCTCGATTTGAGCAGATCCTGCCGCAGGGGAAATTGATGGCCGTCGTCGCCATGAACACCGCCACATTGCAACGGATTGACCTGACGGAAACCGTTCGCGACGGCAAACTTGATTGGCAGGCGACGGCCGGTCCCTGGAAGGTCATGTGTTTCGTGTGCGTGGTTGATGGGGACCCCATCTGCGACTATCTCGACCCCGGGGCAGCGGACCGGTTCATCGAGCTCACGCACCAGGCCTACTACAATCGGTTTGCCGCCCATTTTGGCACGACGATCGACTCGACCTTCTTTGATGAACCGACGCTCTACCGCGCCGGCGGCCGAACCTGGACGGAGAAGTTCAACGAGAAGTTCAGAACCCGACATGGTTTTGACCCGCGGCCCTACTACCCGGCTCTCTGGTATGACATCGGTCCGGCGACACAGGCCGCGAGGAACTACCTCTTCGGCTTTCGCGCGGAGCTGTACGCGACGGGATTCCCCAAACGTATCCAGGATTGGTGCGATGCCCACGGCATCACGGCCACCGGCCACCAGGACCAGGAAGAGGTGACCAATCCCGTGTCGGTCTCGGGCGACCTGATGAACTGTTTTCAGTACCTTGACATCCCGGGGATCGACAAAATCGGCGGCAACCGGCCGGCCGAGCGTTTCTACAAGATCGTTAGCTCGGCCGCTTACAACTGGGACAAATCCCTCGTGATGTCCGAAACCTACGGGGCCATGGGCGATCTGGGATGGGACACCCTCTACACCGTCGCCATGGAGCAGTACACGAAAGGCATCAATCTGCTCATTCCGCACGCTGTCTGGTATGACGACCGGAACGTCACGTTCAAGCCCGAGCTGTCCTGGCGTAATCCGCTCTATGCCGCGGGGCTGCCTGAGTTCAACACATACTTGGCCCGGCTCAATGTCCTTCTGCAGAATGACGCTGCCCACGTTGCCGACATTGCGGTACTCTACCCCATTGCCACGTTGCAGGGCAGCCACCACCTGGACGGCCCCCTCGGGTACTATCAAGGCGGCGTTGCCGTGCCGGAGGCGGACTACGTCGTGGCGGGTGAGCTGCTGGCCGTGGATCTGGGCCGAGACTACACTTTCCTGCATCCCGAGGTTCTGGATGAAAAATGCATCCTCGATGGCAATCAACTGGTGCTGCCCAACCAAGTCCATCCGGGTCGGTTCAGCGTCCTGGTTCTCCCGGGTCACAAGACCATCCGGTGGAGCAGCCTCAGGAAGATCAAAGCTTTCTACGATCAGGGGGGCAGCGTAATTGCCACCGGCCGGCTTCCTTCTAAGTCGGCCGAGTTTGGCTACGATGATGATGTTGTCCAGGCCACCGAAGCGTTGTTTGGAGCTGGCACGCCGGAAACTGGCGAAGGTGGAAGGGGCATGATTCATCGGAATCGCCGTGGTGGCTGCGCGATTCATCTCCGCACGTTGACTGCAGAAAGTCTGCGCGAGGCACTTGACGCCGCCAGGGCCGCCTATGACGTTGCCTTCGAGTCCGGCCAGACACTCCGCTACATCCACAAGCGATGGAACGGCCGACACGTTTACTTCTTCGCCAATCTCAATCCGAAACTGGCCGAGAGCACCATTGTGTTACGGGAACGGCACGACCTGGAGGCTTGGGATCCGCATACGGGCGGAATCCAGCCAGTTCAAGCGACCTATGGCATCCGATCGGGGACCGACTTCACCCGGATTCAACTCTCGTTGCCCCATCTGAAGTCCCTTTTTCTGGTGTCTGCGCGAAGAGCGCAACACGAGAGATTTCAGTCTGTCAGTGTCGAGATCGGTATGAAAGATAAGGTGGTAAGAGCGGGGGGATCACAGGGCATCCGTCCCTGAGTGCGGCTTTCCTTCCTCTGCTGTTCCTTGAGAGCTATGAACTGCTCTTCGAAATAGTCCGTGGCTTTCCGGAACTCCTGTCCACTCGCGGTGGAAAACCATCTGTACCCTATGGGATCATGGTCTCGACGGTCCATCGGGAATCAGTGCTTTACTTGAGTCCGCATAGATTGAACATGCTGTAGAACATATAGGTATCCCCATACTTTGGAACGAGCGTATCGAATACCATCTGATCGTTTCCACGAGCCTCTGTGACGATGCTGCGGATTTCCTCGAATTGGCGTTGCAGGTCCGGGTCAATGGTCCAGCCTTGCGCATCCCCCGGCGTCCCGGTCATTAGAGAATGCACCAGCAGGGCCTCTGCGTAGTGGCGTGGAAGCTGTGTATAGCCCAGCGGCTTCAGCAACGGCAGGCGTCCCATCAGCTCGACCCGCTCGTTTCTCAAGAGATGGCAGGCCATGAGATACTCAAACGCCAGGCGATGGTCGGGAGTGACTTCCAACAGGATCTTCAGCGTCGCCGGGGAGACCGAGATCGATGTGTCGTTCCTGGTGAGTCTCACCCTGCGCCAGGACCGGATGAGCGGATCAGTTTCGGCTCGGGCGGGATCGACCATGATGGGCTGCCATTTGCGTACGTACTTTCGACAGCCCACGCATTTGCACAGGGCCTGAAAGACGACGCGAGCGGGTTCGTACTGTCCTTTAACCAGATGGATCCTCACGAGCGCTTCGAGCACGGGGGGCGAGGGTCCCTCCTGCGCGAGCAGCTCATACGCGTTTTTCTCTGCGGCGTTCAGGCAACCCAGGTCCAGATACAACTCGATTGACTTGGCGTGCATCACGCGTCCCGGCATATCATCGAAAGTCATGAATAACGTGTTGATGTCGTTTTGGGGGAAGGCGCATAACTCGCTGCCGAGACGTCCCTGGTGCGCCAGCGCCCGGTTGATGTCGAAAACGCCGGAGCGCGTGAATCGATGTTTGCCCCGCATTCGGCCGGCCAGGGCCAACACCTGATTCCAGTCCCGACGTTGGGCATGGTAATGCAGCGCCCGCTCGTGACGTGCATGCGTTCGCGAGAACATCAAGCACAGGGTCGCCGTCACGGCCACCGCAAGCATGCGCATGCCTATCCACACGCGAGAGTCGGCCTGCCGCCAAGGGGCTTTCCTGGCCTTGCCGACAGGCTGAGAACCGCCTTTGCGGCGACCACGTCGCGTGCTTGCACTGGCCTCGGCCTCCATGAGGGTTTGACCCAGGAGTGCCACCAGAATCAGGCTGGGAACGAACGCATGCAGAACGAGTGCGAGCCAATTGGCCAGGGGTGAGAGCTTGACGGTCTTGCTCGGGTCCCAGGGTGTGCCGGCCATATAGATTGCCTGAGGTTCCAGGCCAAAGACGAGCCGACCCAAGACAAACGCTCCGCCGGCCGCCAGGACCATCTGCACAATAGCCTGTATGATCTTTCGATGCAGCAAGGCTTCGGTCAGGCATGCAACGCCGGCGAACACCAGGGCTGAGGCGCCGGCCAGGTAATAGGCCGCACCAAAGAGAACCAGAAACGACGCTGTCCGCACGGGCGAGGTTCTCGCTGGAAGGGCGTCATAAAGGATTGCGGTCCAGACCGAGAGTCCCACAGCCAGTAGTACCGGAAGGGGGTTCTCGTAGTAATTGTTGTAGATCGTCAGTGCGAGCAGTAGAGGGACCCAGGCCAGGTCTCTGAACCTCCGTGCCCGCCCGGATTGCAGCAGGCGCCGTATTCCCAGCAAGAGCACGCCCAGGATGGCGGCGATTGTCAGGGCGCCCAGCCACGCCTGGGAATAGCTTTGCGCCAGGAGTGCAGCCAAGGCGTCCATCGGTCCGCCGGGAGTACGGAAGGTAGCGCGAAGAAACGAGCCCTCCCAGGAGACGGTTGGATAGGCGGTGAATATGCCAAACCCATAGTACAGCAGGTGGGGTTCGATCCCTTTCCACAGGTAGGTGAAGAGCCCCAGAAAGATGACCGCCGACAGGCAGGATTCCAGCCTGCGATGATCCCGTATACTCTCACGAGTCTTTTCTGCGATCCTCACGATGCTCCGACCTCTCTGCCCGATCCCTTGTTTTCCAGCCGGTGTGCTGATTCACACATCTATCCCACGTATCGTGCATCATAATCCATGTCATCAATGAATCCAATGACCACTCGCGGCAATGTCGGCAGGAAAAACGTTGGATTCCTCCGAGACTACAGTAAGATAAGCGCCGTGTGTCTGCCTGCGACCCGGGAGGGTCCGATCATGAAGCACTTTGCTCATGCACGGTAGACAAGAGAGTGTCATGAGTTGGCTGGCTTTGGGACGTGGCGATGAAATCAGGCAGGTCTTTGGCGATGCCTTTTGTGATGCTGGCATTCGCAGCGGCTTTGTCGGTGGGTTCCTGTAGCGATGAGGCGCCTGAATCCGTCGTCACAGTGCCCAGGCAACCCAAGGTCTCGCCGGACTACGTTGGTATCGTTGTCCCGCCGAATATCGCGCCGTTGAATTTTGTGATTTGCGTACCAGGCAGGAGATATCGCGTTAGGATTCACTCCGTCGCAGGCGGCGCAATCGAAGTCGTCAGCAAGACAGGCGAAATCGTGATCCCTCAAAGGAAGTGGAAAGATCTGCTGACTCACAATGCCGGCAAAGAACTACATGTCGATGTCTGCGTGAAGACGGAAAGCGGGACATGGAATCAATACCAGACCATCGTCAATGCCATTGCTGAGGAGCAAATCGATCCCTATCTGGTCTTCCGATACATGACTCCCTCCTCCTATTTTCCCAAGCCCATGCGCATCTCTCAGCGGAACATCGAGAGCTTTGAGGAGAAAGACGTGCTCGACACCAGGTCGTTCGGGAACGGGTGTGCCCATTGCCACAGCTTCATAGGCAACAGCCCCGACAAGATTCTCATCGGCATGCGCAGCGTCTCCCTTCCCAGCGCCACTCTGTATGGGCATGATGGTCGAGTCGACAAGATCGGCGAGAAGTTCGGCTACACGGCCTGGCATCCCAGCGGCAGGATCGTGGCCTACTCCGTCAACGACGTCCGGCAGTTCTTTCACAACGCCAGAACGGAAATACATGATGTAGTAGATCTTGATTCGGCGATTTTCTGTTATGACGTCGAAGAAGCCAGGATCAAGACCGCGCCCGCCATAGCCGACAAGAAACGACTGGAGACCTATCCCGCCTGGACGCCGGATGGGAAGGTTCTGTACTTCTGCAGTGCGCCGCTGTTGTGGACGGGCACGTCAACGGTGCCGCCCGCGCGATACCGAGAGGTCAAATACGATTTGATGCGCATAAGCTATGACATCGAAACCGATCACTGGGGTGCATTGGAGACGGTGTTGAGCGCCGCCGGTACCGGCCTTAGTATCCTGTTGCCGCGCGTTTCACCGGATGGCAGGTTCCTGCTGTTCTGCATGGCCGAATACGGCTGTTTTCCCGTCTATCAGCCGACCAGCGACCTGTATCTGATGGACCTCCGGACCGGGGTGTACCGCAAGGCTCCGATCAACAGCGAATATGCGGACGCGTGGCATAGCTGGTCGAGCAACGGCCGCTGGATCGTATTCAGCAGTAAAAGAGAGGGGGGAGTATTCACCCGGACGTTCATAAGCTATGTCGATACAAACGGTCAGGCGGGCAAGCCGTTCCTTCTTCCGCAGCGATCCCCGTCTTTCTACGATTCGTGTTATTCTGTGTACAGCATGCCGGAACTGGTCGCCGGGCCTGTGCCGGTGGATACGAAGACGCTGGTCCAAACCTTCGTCGGTTCCACGCAGATACATATTGATTCGGTCACTGGGGCAACCTCAAAGACCGACAACACAGAGATGTACGAAACAGGCCGGGCAAGCGTGCAGTGACCGCACGGGGTGCACAAGACCACCGGGGCTTGCCGCGAGCTATTTCAACGAGTCAGTGTCGAAATCATGGTCGAAGAATGAGGCGGTAAGAGGAGGGGCGAATTCACGTGGCAAGTGCAACATGGATATAGAAGAGACATCGCGGGGGGAATCCGGTAGCTTATGTTCCTTGTTCCCCCTTCGGCGACGGTGATCAAACATGTTGTAGAGAGGGTTTCCGACGAGATGGAACCGCATCAGGAAGCCCTGGGTGCAATGATTCAGGCGATGCGTTTCCATCCCTTTCGGCTGGGCCGATGGCGTCAAACCTGCCTCAATTTGGCCCGGTTCTCGTAGACCTTCTCGATGGCGTCGGCGATGTCGGCCACTTCCTCCTGGGACGCCAACAGAGGTCCCGAGGCCCAGAGCATCACCATCTCTTCGCACACCCGGTCGCAGTTGGGGCAGTTGCGCTCTTCGCTGTACCGGCGCAGCCGCTCGGGCGAGTACATCGTTTTGTAGACCTTGGAATTGAGGATCTCATCGATCCAGGGCTCCCGGTGCAGTCCCTGGGCGATGTATTCGCTCAGGCCGATGCCCTCGGCCCGGATGGCCTTGAGGAAAGTCGCCCGATTCACGCCGTCGAAACGATCCTTGTGGTAGGACATGGTGTAGAGGTAGAAGGAACCGCTCTCGGTGCCCGGGTACAGTTTTTGCGGGGTCAGGCCGGGGATATCTTTCATCCGGGCCGTCAGATAAGCCGCGTTCTCGTTGCGGCGTCGCCATCGTTTGATCACCCCGGGGAATTGGCCGAGCAGGACCGCGGCCTCGAACTCGTTCATCCGGTACTTGGGCCCGATCAATTCCGTCCGGCCCTTGCGCGAGGTGCCGTGGTTGTGCACCGTGTAGCACCGCTCCATGAGTTGTTCGTCGTTTCCGATGATTCCTCCGCCTTCCCCGCAGGCGAGCGTCTTGCTCGACTGGAAACTGAAGCAGCCGAGGTCGCCGATGGTCCCGAGCTTTCTGCCTCGGTGCTCCGCCAAATGCGCCTGACAGGCGTCCTCGATCACTCGGAGGTTGTGCCTCTTCGCGATGGCCATGATCGAGTCCATGTCGCAGGGCTGGCCCATCATGTGGACCGGCATAATCGCCCGTGTGTTCTCGTTGATTTTCCTCTCCACGTCGGCGGGATCGAGCTGGTAGGACTCGACGTCCAAGTCTGCCAGGACGGGCAATGCCCGTGCGGACAGGATGCCCTGGATTGTTCCCGGATCGGTGTAGGGGGATGTAATGACCTCATCGCCCGGGCCGATGCCAAGTGCCTCCACGCATGTGTGCAATGCCTGCGTCCCGGCGCCGGTGGCGACACAGGATTTGGCCCCCATCAGCTTGGCATACTCCTTTTCAAACGTCGGGACCGTGCCCGAGGCGGACTGAATCCTGCACCATATACCGCTTTTTGCGGTCTTGAGCAATGAGTCCGTCAAGGTCTCGTCCCAGCAGCAACGGGGCCAATCGGGCCAGGGTTTGTTCTTCCGTACCGGCTCGCCGCCCAGGAGGGCCAGTTGGCTCGCCTTCTTCGTAAGATTGGCATACGCGGGAACGGTCTTCGATGCGGCCGCCGCAAGGGAGCCGGCCGACACCGCAGCCACGAATTGGCGTCTGGTCAGAGCATCGCTCATCATTTGTCGCCCCTTTCAGAAAATCTATGTCTGAAGTGTGAAGTCTGAGGTGGGAAGTGTCAAGAGCGAAGTTTGAAGTGGGAAGTTTGAAGTGGGAGGTGGTAGAATAACCGGGCAGAAATCCATTGAACCAAGAAGGGGAAAACCATGACCACGGCTACGCGAAGCTCCGACTTCAAACTCCGCACTTCACACTTCAAACTTCCGTTGTTTTCGCTCACTCTGCTCCTGAGTCTTGCTACATGCTCCGTCGGCCGGGCCCAGTTACGGGGGGCATGCGCCAAGATCGATATCACGCCTCCGCTCGGCATCACGCTCATCGGGTCCAAAGGCCAGCCGAGTGATTCGATCAAGGACCCGCTCCATGCCAAGGCGATGGTTCTGAGCGATTGGACCACGACAATTGCCATCGTCTCGGCTGATCTGCTGTATACGCCGCTGGAGGATATCACCAGTCCCGTTCGGACCATCGTCAGCGAAAAGACCGGAATTCCGGCGCAGAACATCATGGTCTGCGCCATCCATACGCATTCCGGACCGGAGGTCTTCACCCGATCCAAGGTCCCCTCGGCTGGCCGGCTCCCCGCCTCGCAGATCGACCAATCCTATCTTCAGGTCCTCGTGGGCAAGATGGCTGATTCCGTCCTGATCGCGCATCGAAACCTGCAGGACGTGAGGATTGGCACGGCGATAGGCTCGCTGCCCGAGGTCCTCTACAATCGCAGGCCGAGAATGGAGAACGGCCGGGTGAAGATGGCATTCACGGTGCCGGAGGCGGTGGCGGCGACGCGACAAGTGCGAACCGGCAGCGACGGCCGTGTCAGAGCAGTCTTCACTTTCCCGCCCGGCGAGGCCCCTCTGGAATTTGGTCCGATCGACCCCGCCGTTCTTGCGTTGCGTATGGAGGATACGAACGGCCGTGTCGTTGGCTCGCTCATCGGGTTCGGCTGTCACCCGGTCTGCATCTATCCCTACCTGAGCACGACCATATCGGCCGATTACCCTGCTTTCGCCACGCGGGTCGTAGAACAAGCGGAAGGAGGAACCAGCCTGTTTTTGCTCGGGCTGGCGGGAAACGCCGTGCCCCTCCGCCGGGACGTGGGACCCTGCGAGCGGATGGGCAAGGCTCTGGGGGCCGAGGCGTTGAAAACACTCCAGATGGTCGCCCCATCGGCAGATATTACCTTGAAGGCCGCCAAGAGGGATATTTCCCTTCCTCTCAAGACGGCTGCTGTGCCGGAGAAACCTGATCAGGACGCAGCCCCGAACCATATCACAACGGAGATTCAAATCCTGCGACTGGGCAACATGTACATCGTGGGCCTGCCGGGAGAGGTCTTGGTCGAAGTGGGACTGGCGATCAAGGACAGGGCCACCACGAAGAACCTGTTCGTCGCAACGCTCGCCAACGATGCGATCGGATACGTGAGCCACCGCCAGGCATACCAAGAAGGCGGTTACGAACCCACCTCCGCGACCCACCTGGCAGAAGGAGCCGGCGAAATCCTGATCGAGCAAGTCCTGGCGCTGCTCGAAGAGACAACAAAGCCCACCGCCAGGAAGTAGCGATCCGCATGAAGGTATCGTTCGTAGCGATGCCGTCCGGCATTTCAAGTGAAAAGAAGCACTTCACACGGGGACGCTGAGAGAGGTTATAGCAGGTTGATCGGAACCACGATTTGTGCTATAATGTCGTTTGACGCCGGGGATTGAATTGGCTGCCGGTGATGGTCCGGACGATATGGAATCATCCTTCGCATGAAGTACTCGCAGAGCCCAGTTGTTCTTGTTGTTTTCCTCCTTGCCCTTGGTTTTGCGGCCCCGGTCCATTGTCAGGATATGCTGCAGATCAGCGAGTTCATGGCGGTAAACGATATCGGACTGGATGATGAGGACCGCGATGAGGCGGACTGGATCGAGATCCACAACGCCGGGACGAGGACCGTGAACCTGGAGGGGTGGTATCTGACCGATACGGCCAAGGACCTGACGAAGTGGCGATTCCCGGTGGTCGTGCTGGAGCCCGATTCCTATCTGGTGGTCTTCGCCTCCGGCAAGGACCGGCGGGACCCGGAGGGTGAGTTACACACCAACTTTAAGTTGAGCGGGGCAGGCGAGTATTTGGGGCTGGTCCGGCCGGATGGAATCACCGTGGTCTCGGAGTTCCGGCCGGCCTATCCGATCCAGGCGCCCGACGTCTCCTACGGCCTGGTCGAGACCATAGTGCAGGAGGTGTTGTTGGCGCCGGGAGCGCCGGCCAGGGCCCTCGTGCCTCTGGACGATTCGATGGAGCCGCGATCCCTGTCGGATGTCTCGCGTCCCTGGACGCTGGAGGATTTCGACGACATGGCCTGGCAATCCGGCGTCACGGGAATCGGCTTCGGGTACCCCACACTGGTCGGGCTGGACGTCTCCGACATGCGAAACGTGAATCAGACCGTCTACATTCGCGTTCCGTTCTTCGTCGAGGACCCATCCGCCTTCAGGGCGTTGACCCTGCGTCTACGATTTGACGACGGGATGATCGCCTACATCAATGGGCACGAGGTGGCCCGAGAAAACGCCCCGGCGCCGCCGACCGAAACGTGGGACTCCGCAGCACTCGCGACTTGGCCCGTTACGCGAGTTGTCGAGCCGGTGGATTTCCGTATCCGCCGGATCGATTTTCTCCATGTGGGGATGAACGTGCTGGCCGTGCAGGGATTGAATTATGGCGTGGCCAATCCGGATTTGCTGGTGCTTCCGGAACTGCTGGGGACCATTGCGGGGATGGAGCCGTCGCCTCGATACTTCCCGCAGCCGACGCCCGGCGCGCCGAACAACGCCGGCGTCGAGACGATGGGGCCGATCATTGCCGAGATGGATCATCACCCCCAGATCCCGAACCAGAGGGACACCCTGCAGATCACCGCGAGGGTCTCCCCCGCCTTCGATTCGGTTGCCCTCGCCGAATTGCACTATCGGGTGATGTTCGACCCCGAAATGGTGGTCCCCCTCCTGGACGATGGCAACAGCGGCGACGGCGAAAGCGGCGATGGGATCTTCGGGGCGAGAATCCCCGGCGGCTCATTCACCTCCGGCGACATGGTGCGCTGGTACATCCTCGCCGCGGATGCCGCCGGGCGCGTGTCGCGTCTCCCGGCGTTGCGCGATCTGCCGAATTCGCCGCAGTACGACGGCACGATCATAACGGACCCGAGCTTGAGGAATCCGTTGCCCGTCCTGCATTGGTTCATCCAGAACCCCGGTGCAGCCAACACCGATACAGGCGCACGCTGCTCCCTCTTCTACGATGGGGAATTCTACGACAACGTCTGGGTCAACATCCACGGCCAGTCCAGTCGGGGGTTTCCAAAGAAGAGCTACGATATCGACTTGAATCCCGGTTATAACTTCAGATGGGCCCCGAATCAGCCCCGAGTCGGCGATATCAACCTGCTGACGACTTATCCCGACAAAGCCCAGATGCGGAACATTCTGGCCTATGAGACCTACCGCGATGCGGACTGTCCCGGCCATTGGGTGTTCGCCGTCCGGGTGCAGCAGAACGGGGCTTTCTGGGGGACGGGGCATATCGTCGAGAACGGCGACAAGGACTGGCTCGTGCGGATGGGATTGAACGCGGAGGGGGCCCTTTACAAGATGTACAACAGCTTCACGAGCACCGGCGATGCCACGAGCGGCGCCGAGAAGAAGACCCGCAAGAACGAGGACAACGCGGACCTGCTGGCGCTCATCAAGGGGGTTAGCCTTACAGGCGAAGCCCGTCGGCGATACGTGTACGACAACGTGGACGTCGCCCAGGTGGTCAATTTCCTGGCCGCCCGTGCGCTGACGGGCGACACCGACTGCTGCCACAAGAATTACTATTTCTATCGCGACACCGGCCGGAGCGACGAGTGGCAGATGTGGCCGTGGGACGTGGACCTGAGCTTCGGGCGCAGATGGATCAGCTCGATGACCTACTGGGACCACCGTCTGATCGCCAATACGCCGTTGTTCATCGGCAACAACAATCGGATGCCGCAGGCTATTTTCGAAATCCCCGAGATGCGTCAGATGTATCTTCGCCGCGTCCGTACGCTCATGGATGAATTGCTCAAGCCGCTCGGCACGCCGCCGGCGGCTCTGCATTACGAGCCGCGAATCGACGAACTGGCGGCGCAGATCGCGCCGGACGCGGCCTTGGACAACGCCAAATGGAATTCGCACGCATGGGGCAACGGATCAACGCTCCCCAACTACCCGCAGCCGTACGCGGAGGCCGTCGCAGAGCTTAGAGACTCCTACCTGCCCGAGCGCAGGCGGCAATTGTTCAACCGCCTCGCCTCTGGGACAGGCGAACTCCCCGCCACGCAACCCGCCGGCGCGGTCATCCTCTTCGGCGACATCGACTCCGACCCCGCCAGCGGCAATCAGGACGAGGAGTATATCCAGTTGCTGAACGTCAATAGTTTCGCCGTGGACGTCTCGGGCTGGACCTTGAGCGCGGACGCCGCCCCTGAGGCTCCTCTCTTCACATTCCGAGGGGGCACGGTCATCCCCGCCAACGGCACACTCTACGTGGCAGCCAGCCGTCCTGCTTTCCGCGCCCGCCGGTCTTTTCCGATGGGTGGTCAATCCCTGTTTGTCGTCGGGGACTGCGTTGGTCGACTCGCGAATCAGGGTGAAACTCTCATACTGACCAACCGACAGGGAGTGCTGATAGCATCGGTAAGCACACGATGATCTGCCCCGTCGCGTCGTGGCACACCGAGCGAGTTGCACCCGTCGTGCAGCGTTCTACTTTCGACGACGGATGAGCAGGCGGGGATCGACAATCTGCCGAGCCGGCACGGAGGCTCGCCTCAGGACAAGTTGCAGGTAACGAGTGTTGCCTGTGTTGGAGGGATGCGCGACCGCGTCCGGCTCAAATGCCCGAGCCTCCAGTATATGCAGCGGGATAGAGTCGGATCAAAGACCGGTATCCAGCCCGGCCTTTTGGCCGGCCCAGAGTGCGCGATCCCAATCCTTCCAGACGGGGTCGAAGCCCTGGGCCCGGATCACGGCGGCCACTTCGCTCGGACTGCGGTGATCGTTGACTTCGAACTGCCCGGTGTTCGCATCCGGGTTGGTATAGCCTCCCGGACTGGTCCGGCTGCCCGCGCTGATCCGGGTGACGGCCAGCCCCATAAGATGATCCCTCAGCCGGGCGGGCTCCCTTGTGGACAGCACAATCCCGGCATCGGCGAAACACAGCCGCAATGCAAGCATCATCTGGACGAGGTTCTTGTCCGTAAGCAAGTGCGGGAACTCCGTCGGCGGCGCCCCACACGCAGGCCGCAGCCTGGGAAATGAGAACGAAACCCGCGACTGCCAATAGCGTCGCATGAGGTACGAGGCGTGTTCTGCAAGGGCCAACGTCTCGACTCGCCAGTCCGCCAGGCCGAGGAGCACGCCCAGCCCGATCTCTCGCATGCCCGCCTGTCCCATGTCCTGGGGCGCGCGGAGTCTCGTGTCGTAATCCGCTTTCGGTCCGCCAAGATGATAGCGGGCGTAGGTGGCGCGGTCGTAAGTCTCCTGATACAGGGTGACTCCCTGGATGCCGGCGGCACAAAGCTGTTCATACTCCGGGGCCGACATCTGAAAGATCTCGATGCTGATAAAACTGAATTTGTCCTGGAGCCGCCGGGCCAGTTCCGTCAGGTAAGCGATGGTGATGAAGGCCCGGTCTTCACTGCTGACCAACAAGATGTCCCGATAGCCCTCTGAGGCGAGGATCTCCGCCTCGGCCACCGCCTCGTCCACGGACAGGCGGGCCCTTGCGAACGTGTTGTCCCGATTGAAGCCACAGTATTGACAGCGATTGACGCAATGGCTCGACAGGTACACCGGCGCATAAAGCCTCATGGCTCGGCCGAATCGCTGAATCGTCAGCCGCCGTGAGAGCACGGCCATCTGTTCGAGGTATTCCTCGGCGGCGGGCGAGACCAACGCAAGCAGTTTCGTCAGACTGTACGAGCCGGGTCGGGAAGCCAAGGCGGCCTCCACGTCGTGCGAGGTCGCTTCACGCAGCCGCTCGTCCCAACACCTTCTGTCTGCGTCGAGCCGCAGACTCGCCAGGATGGAGTCGATGGATTGTTGATCGTTGATCGTTGATCGTTGGTTCATGAGTCAGAAATCATGCTTCACAAATCGAAAATCTCACTGCTCCCTCAGGAATCCCGTCAATGGGCTCGATGCCTCCGCGTTGCGCAGGGGGGCTCGCGGCCCGGCTTCGTATGCCCTTCGTCCGGCCTCTACGGCCAGCTTGAACGCCACGGCCATCTCGACAGGATCGCCCGCGGTGGCGATGGCAGTATTCACGAGCACCGCGTCCGCCCCGATCTCCATCGCTTCAGCCACGTGGGAAGGCAGCCCCAAACCCGCGTCCACCACGACCGGGATGCTGCTCTGCTCGATGATGATTTCCAGCGAGGCACGGGTTTTGAGACCCTGATTGGAGCCGATCGGACTGCCCAGGGGCATCACGGTAGCCGTGCCGACGTCTTCCAGTCGCTTCGCGAGGATCGGGTCTGCGTTGATATAAGGCAGGACCACGAAACCCTCTTTCACCAGGATCTCAGCGGCCTTGAGCGTTTCCACCGGACACGGCAACAGGTAGTATGGGTCCGGCGTCACCTCCAGTTTGACCCAGTTGATCCCGGTGGCGGCGCGGGCCAAACGGGAAAGCCGAACTGCCTCATCGGCGTTTCGGGCACCGGAGGTATTCGGCAGCAGTAGATATCGGTCCCGGTCGATCTCCCGAAGTGTGTCGTCGGCCGGATTGTCGATGTCCACCCGGCGAAGCGCTACGGTCACAATCTCGGCGTCCGATGCGGCAAGGGCCTGCGCCATAACCTGGGGCGAGGAGAACTTGCCGGTCCCCACGAGCAGCCGTGAGCCAAATGCCCGGCCGGCGATGGTCAGTTTGTCCATGGCTCAGCCTCCTCCCATGAGTTTGATCAGCTCGATTTGCTGACCGTCCTTGAGTTGCGTTCGAGGAAACTCCTCGCGGCGCACGATCCGGCCGTCCACCTGTGCAACAACAGTGGCCGGGCCCACACCCAGCACGTCCAACAACGCCGACAGCGTTCCGGGCATTTCGTCCGGAGCGAATTGCCGCTCGACGCCGTTGACCTTCAGCGACTTCATTCGAATCACCCACAAAAAAGAGAAGCACTCCCACAAAAGGAGTGCTTGCATACTCGGCCAAGCCTCCCTTCGCAGGTCCTAACCTGATCAGGTTCTTAGGGTCATCGCTCAAGACGCGATCTCTCAGCCGCCGCGACAGGCCATGTACAGCGGCTCCCCTGGCTTCATGTAACTACCAAGGCTATGATACCGTCGTTCAAAGGTTTTGACAAGAACGCCGGTAAATTTATGATTCGCGATTTTTGATTTATGATTTGCAGATTCGTCGTTCAGGAACACACGACGCCCGAGGGCGTCCACTGGGACCTTATGCTCGAACAGGGCGACGTCCTGACCACGTTTCGCCTGGAGAAAGAGCCCGTGGAGTGTCTGACGCAGGAGGTCCGGGCGGTGAAGATCTTCGACCATCCACTGCGGTTCCTCACGTACGAAGGCCCCGTCCAGAAAGGAACCGGCAAGGTCAGAATCGCGGATTCGGGCACCTATCGATGTCATGACCGCAGGGATGATCTCCTGCCTCTGGAATTGAACGGCGTCATTCTCAAAGGGGGGTTTATCCTGAACCGGATCGGGGAAGCCGAGTGGCGATTCGCAGTCCGCAATACGTAGTGCATCGACTATCTTCAGACGGCAGGTTGTCTGGGCAGAACGTGGGTCTTGGGTGCCACGGTCAAACGCAGCTTGACTGTGCTCTTTCGGTCGATTCTGCTCGTTCCAGAGACACAGCCGAACCAGTTCGGCCGTGCCACCTTGCTCACCAGATTGGGATGGTCAGTGTAGTAAACCGAAGCCATGAAGAATCAGTGGGGCAAGCCCCACCCTCATTTCTCTCAACCCATCCGCGGCCTCACGACGATATCGAGTGACGCTCGGTCGCACAACGGCGTACCTGTTCGATCGTGTAGTCGATCTCCGGCTCGGTCGTGCAGCGGCCCAGGCTGAATCGCACCATGCCGGCGGCCAGGCCGTCCCCTACCCCCATCGCCCGAAGGACATAGTTGGTCCCGGAAGTCCCCGACTCGCAGGCCGAACCGGTTGACACGGCGACGTCCGGCATGCAATGGAGCATCGATGCGGCGTCAACACCCTTGAAGGAGATGCACACTGTGTTGGGCAGTCGTTGCGTGGGATGACCGAGGATCTGCGCGTCGGGGAACGCCGCCAACAGACCCTTCTCAAACCGATCCCGCACTTCCGAGGGCAGTGATGCTCGGCCGGCCAACTCCTCTTCGCACAGCTTGCACGCCATCCCAAGTCCGACGATTCCGGGGACGTTCTGTGTCCCGCTCCGGCGAAAATGCTCCTGTCCCCCGCCGTCGATCTGCGCGGCCAGTCTCACCCGCGGACTCTTGCCTCGCACGTACAGCGCGCCGGCCCCCTTGGGGCCGTAGATCTTGTGCGAGGACATCGCCAGCAAATCCGCCTGAATTCGTTCGACGGACACCGCCAGCTTGCCCACCGTCTGCGTGGCGTCGCAGAAGAACAGAACACCCCGCTTCTTGCAGAGCTGCCCGATCTCGTCCACCGGGTTGATCGTGCCAACGACGTTGTTGGCCATCATCACGCAGACCAGGATCGTCTGTGCCGTGATCGCGTCGCTGACCTGCTGGGCCGAAACGCCTCCGAAGGAGTCCGGCCAGAGCGTGGTCACGGCGAAGCCTTCCTGCTCCAGACGCTTGCACGGCTCGAGCACAGCTTTGTGCTCGACCGCGGACACAACGATGTGGTTGCCCCGCTCGCGGTACCTCTTGGCGAGGCCTTTAATCGCGAGATTGCAGCTTTCCGTGGCCCCGGAGGTGAAGACAATCTCCCGTGCGGACGTCCCGATCAGCGACGCGACCTGGCCCCGAGCGGTTTCGACCATGTCCCTCGCCTGGCGACCCAGGACGTGCGTCTCGCTGGACGGATTGCCGAACGCGTGCGTCAGCGCAGGCATCATCGCCTCCAGCACGCGGGGATCGATCGGCGTCGTGGCGTTATAGTCCAGGTACACGAGCTTCGTCATATCTATGGATCGAGAAACTCGAAGTCCTTGTGTACGCAGCACGGACAATCCGCCCTCGGCGTAGAGACGTCGATCTGCTTGATCGAATTGGTCCATGCGTCGAACACCAGCAGGTACGGATTGATGCGGTCCATGCGCCCCGAAAGGATCTTGAGGGCCTCGGTCGCCTCGAAGGAAGCCGCGATGGCGACCGCCGCACCCAATACGCCGCCGGGCCCGCAGCGGCAGTTCCCACCGTCGCACGCGGGCGGCGCGTCCATCAGACACCGCAGACACGGCGTCTTGCCCGGCACGATGGTCATCATCTGCGCCTTCGTGCCCAGGACCCCGGCGAACACCCACGGCTTGGAGAGCTTCATCGCGCAGTCGTTGAGGATGAACCGCGTCTCGAAGTTGTCCGTCCCGTCGACGACGACGTCCACGTCCTGCACCAGCCGCTCGGCGTTGAGCCGATCGAAGCGAGTGCACATCGTTTCAATGTGGACGTTGCCGTTGATCTCCCGCAGCCGCTGGGCCGCGGCGTCGATCTTGGGCTTGCGGGCGGCCGCGTCGCTCTCCGTGTACATGGCCTGGCGATGGATATTGGTGATCTCGACGGAATCGTCGTCGACCAGCCGAATGCGGCCGACGCCCGCGCGAGCGAGCAGTTCCGAAACCCATGAGCCGAGTCCGCCGACGCCGACGATCAGCACACTGCCCTTGAGAAGCGACCACTGGCCCTCGACGCCGAAATCCTTCAGACTCGTCTGCCTCGCATAACGAGATAAATCTGGACTATCGATTTCCGGATCTCCAAATCAAAAATCAACCATCGCACTTCAAACTTCTCTCGATCCACCCGCCGCCGAGAAGGCATCCGTCCGCGTATGCGACGGCCGCCTGGCCCGGCGTCACCGCTTCGATCGGCTCGCGAAAACGCACATCGAAAGTGTCGTCGCTCGTTCGCCTGACCGCGGCCGGTGCGCCGCGGTGGTTATAGCGAATCTTCACCGTCGCTTCGAAGGACTCGGGCACATCCACCTGCCAGTTGGCGCCGCCTGCGGTCAGACCGCCGGCCAGCAACTCCTCGCGAGGGCCGAGCGTCACGATCGCGCTGGCCGGATCGATGCCGATGACGTACATCGGACGCCCCATCGCCACGCGGGTGCCGCGGCGTTGCCCGATCGTGAATCGGCCGTAGCCGTCGTGTCTGCCGACGACCTGGCCGGTGGAATCGACGATATTCCCCGGCCCCAGAGCCCTGCTGCCACGGGTCTCAAGCAGACTCACGTAATCGCCGTCGGGAACGAAACAGATGTCCTGACTATCGGCCTTGTCGTGGACCTCCAATCCCAGTCGGCCGGCAATCTCCCGCACCGCCTGCTTGCTCGGCAAATCCCCTACCGGAAACAGGATTCGGCTCAACTGCTGCCTCGGAATACGGAAAAGCGCATAGGACTGGTCCTTCCCGGCCGCCTGGGCCACAGCAATGGCAGGCTGTCCCTGGTAGTCGGCGATTCGGGCATAGTGCCCCGTCGCCACGTAGCGCGCCCCAAGGGAGTCGGCCAGCTCGAACAGCCGCCGGAACTTCACTTGCTCGTTGCAGCGGATGCACGGGTTAGGAGTCCGCCCGTTCTCGTAATCCTCGACGAAGCTGTCGATGATCGCTGCGAAATCACCGGCTGCCGAAAGAGTTTTGAAAGGCACGCCGAGCCTGGAGGCAATCTGCCGGGCGTCCGCCGCATCCTGGGGACTGCAACAGGACCGCTCGTTCCCATCGTATGCCCTGTCCATCTGAAGACAGAGGAATACCGTCGTCACATTGAATCCGGCCTCCGACAGCAACGCGGCCGCCACGGCGGAATCCACTCCGCCGCTCACTGCTACCAGCACCTTTTCCCGCATGGGGTCACGACAAATCCTCAGTCTTCGCCTTCGATGAGCCGAGCATCGTCTGCGGATGCGGAATAAACGGCCCGACGCCGATCATATCCAGATCGAGAGCCCGGAACAACAGGATATCCTCGGCCAGGCTCTCCATGCTCTGGCCGGGAATGTCGATCATCACGCCGCTGCCGATCTCATAGCCCAGTTCCCGGAGGATCTGGAGCAAGGCGATGCGCCCCGGACGCTGTCCCTGGCCGGCCGGATGCACCCGCTCGTAGAGGGAAGGCGAGGACGTCTCAAACCGTAAGAGGTATCGATCCGCGCCGGCCTGCATCACGATGGTGCCGTACCCGTATTCCATGGCCGTTGCGACGCAGGCGAGGATCTCTTCTTGACTCATCCTGTAGCGGGTGAGTTCGCGGTTGCCGGCGTTGAGCCCGCAGTAGCCGCACCGTCTGATGCAGTGATTGGAGATCTCGAGCAAGCCCCATAGATGGACGCCATCTCCCGCGCTTTGTTTTCGCATGTCGTCGGCCACAAGTATAGCCCCGCGGTCGTGGGCGATCTTCGCCACCGCTTGCACGTCCACCAATTGCAGCAGCGGATTGGCGGGTGTCTCGATCCACACGAGTCTCGTCGTCGGCTGCATCGCCTCGGCAAATGCCTGAGGTCGGGTGCCGTCCACATAGGTGAAGCTCACGCCCCGTGGGCGGTAGATCTGATCGAACAGGAAAAAGAGCTCAACAGGGTGCAGGTCATCGACTACAGCATATGACTGCCGTTGGCCTCTGGCCGGGGATTGTATTACCCCGGCCGGAAAGCGATGTGAAACCCGATCTCAAAAGACGGTTTCAAGAGGATGTCGCCTTGCCCCGTTCCTCCTGCGACATTGATGCCAGACGCTCCACCTGCTTGACATCGAGGCCCAACCCCTTGGCCACACGTCGGCCGTAGTCCGGGTCTGCCTTGAAGAACAAGGCCGTCTGGCGAAGCTGGATTCGCTTCTGTGCATTGCCCAGATGGGCCACGATGTTGCCGACCAGATGGTCGCGGTCCGTATCGGTCATGACCCGGCGGTACAGTTCACCTGCCTGGAAGAAATCGTCGTCGGTGAGCACCTGCGGGTGCCGTGCGGCCTGTCCCTCCAGGTCGATAGGGGGCTCGGCCACGCTCGCGTCGGGCGCGGGCCCGCCCATGGAGTTGGGCCAGTAGTTCGGTCCGCCACGGCCGTTGTCGTCGAGCCGCATGTATCCATCCCGCTGGTAGTTGGCGGCCTTGCACGCTTTGGGGGCGTTCACAGGCAGGAGCTGGTAGTTCGGGCCCAGCCGGTACAGATGGGCATCGTGATAGGAAACGATCCGAGCCTGGAGCATCTTGTCGGGCGAGGCCCCGATGCCCGGCACGAAGTTGCCCGGACTGAACGCGGATTGCTCCACGTCGGCGAAGTAGTTGGCCGGATTGCGATTCAGCGTCATTGTGCCGATCTCGACAAGCGGATAATCCTTGTGTGGCCAGACCTTTGTGATATCAAAGGGGTTCCAGCGGTAGGTCTTGGCATCCTTGGCGGGCATGATCTGGACGCAGACGCGCCAGGAGGGGAACTCGCCTTTGGCAATGGCGTTGAACAGGTCCTTCGTCGCGTGGTCGGGGTCCTCGCCGGCGAGGCGCGTTGCCTCCTGGCGGGTGAGATTCTGGACGCCCTGGAGGGTCTTGAAGTGGTACTGTACCCAGTAGACCTCGCCCTTGACGTTGTACCATTTGAAGGTGTGGCTGCTGTAGCCGTTCATGTGGCGGTAGCTCCTGGGCGTGCCGCGATCGGAGAACAGGACCGTCACCTGGTGGATTGACTCCGGCGTCAGCGACAGGAAATCCCAAAACATATCGGGGTTGGGGGCGTTGGTGGCCGGGTCACGCTTTTGGGTGTGGATGAAGTCCGGGAACTTCAGTGGGTCGCGAATGAAAAACACCGGCGTGTTGTTGCCGGTCATGTCGTAGTTGCCCTCTTCCGTGTAGAACTTCACCGCAAACCCGCGAGGATCGCGAGCGGCGTCGGCCGAGCCCTTCTCCCCACCCACGGTCGAGAATCGAACGAAAACCTCGGTTTTCTTGCCTGCCTGCGACAGAAACCTGGCCCGGGTAAACTTCGACATGTCGGTCGTACATTCGAACACACCGTAAGCACCGGCCCCCTTGGCATGCACCACGCGCTCCGGGATTCGCTCGCGGTTGAAGTGGGCGAGTTTCTCCATCAGGTGTACGTCCTGCATCAGGGCCGGCCCTCGTGGCCCGGCGGTCAAGGTGTTCTGGTCGTCGTCCACAGGCGTCCCGGACGCCATCCTCAGTCTCTTGGTCTCATCTGCCATAATGAGTCTCCTTCTATCCTGAGCACACCTGTTCAATCATAATCGTTACGATTTACGAATATAGTGCAAGCAGCCGGGGGGTTCGATGTTTTTCTGATTTGCTCCGAGTTTTTCTGCTCATCCATAGACCTTCCGGCAGTCAGGGGATGTGAGAAGTCGGACATTGCCGGGGGGGGGGAGGCATCGAATCCTTGCTGTTCTTCGGGACCATGCAGCATTGCGGCCGATTGACGCGTGGCATGAGGCTGGAGCGAAGCTCTATTCGTGTCGGAGGGCTTCGATGGGATCGAGACGGGCCGCTTTGAGGGCGGGGAAGTAGCCGAAGACAACACCCACGGCCGCCGAGAACAGGAAGGCAACGATCGCGATGCCCGGATCGAACACGAAGGGGACCTGCAGGAGGTTCTTGAGGCCGAAGGAGGCCCCCAGACCCAGCAGGATTCCGAACAGTCCGCCGGCGGAAGACAACGCCACCGACTCGACGAGAAATTGCATGAGCACCTCCCGCTCGAGAGCCCCGATGGCAAGCCGCGTGCCGACCTCCCGCGTCCGCTCGGTGACCGAGACCAGCATGANNCATGATGTTCATGATGCCGATCCCGCCCACCAGCAGGCTGACCGCCGCGACGGCCCCGAGCAGGCCCGTGAGCACCTGGGTGGTGCCGGTGAGCATCTTGGAGATTTCCTTGGTGTCCATCACGTGAAAGTTGTCTTCCTCACTCGAAGCCAGCCGGCGACGATCTCGCAGAAGCAGCCGGATTTCCCGCTGGACCTTTTCCGTCGAGGCGCCGTCGCGAACCGAGACCTGGATGAGACTGACGTCCTGATTGCCCGAGATTCTTCGCTGGAAGGTCTGCAGGGGCAGCACAACGATGTCGTCCTGATCCATGCCCATGCTGTTCTGGCCCTTGGCATCGAGCAGGCCGATCACCTGGAACGATAGGGAACCCAGTCGTATCCTGTTGCCCAGGGGATCCTGGCCACCGAAGAGTTTCTCTCGGACGGTCTGGCCCAGGATGCAGACGGCGGCGCCCGCGTGGGACTCGCTGTCGGTGAAGGACCGCCCACTGTGGAGAGACATGTTGCGCAGGGTCAGGTAATCGGTGGTGGTTCCGGTGACCGAGGTGGACCAGTTCTCATGGCCGAAGATGGCGACGGAGGCCCCGCTGGACACGGGGGCCACCGCTGAAACGGCCCCGATCTCCCGTGCAATGGCCTGGGCATCCTCGATCTTGAAGGCAGGGGCCGTACCCTGCTGGCCGGGGCCCATGCGTTTGCCGGGGCTGATCATCAAAAGGTTGCTGCCCATGCTCGCGATCTGGGTGGTCACTTGCTGCGTGGCGCCGTTACCGAGCGTCACCATCGTGATGACGGACGCCACCCCGATGACGATGCCCAGCACCGTCAGGAAGGACCGCATGACATTGCGTTTGATCTCTCGCAGGGCCAATAGGAGCGTGTTCCAGAACATCAGTCTGCCTTCCCATTGTGCTTATCGGATTCGATTCTGCCGTCTTTGAAATGAACAATTCGCTTGGCGTATGCGGCCATGTCCGGCTCGTGCGTGACCATGA
>DCUI01000053.1:7830-30294 GCA_002327785.1 Phycisphaerales bacterium UBA2218 | reverse complement strand
CCCACGAATCTTTTCAACGAGGCTTGTTTTTCTTGGACTGCTGGTACCGCTGAAGAGCCAGAAGGACGTTCAACGCCGAGGCTTCGTAGGGGAAGGCGAGGTGCTTCGACTCGGCGCAACCATTGTCCTTTGCATTAAAGAAAGCAGTCGAGTCGATAGGGCATACAATGAACTTGCACTTGCGATCGGCTGCCCAGTCCAAGATCGACTCATATACTTTGTCACGTTTGGCGGAAGGGACGTTTGCCCACGCATTACGACCCCGATATGCCTCGCTCCCTTTCAACTCCATAAGGGGTATGCCATACTCGGTGAGAATCGAGATGATCTCCGCGTGTTCCCTTTGTGTTTTGGAAAGCTTGGTCAGATCGTTCAGGACTCCGCACATGACTTGGACAGGCTGGTCAGAATTGAGTTTCTTCCCGCAGTGGCCGCTCTCGTCAGCGTAACAGATATACATGATCTACTCCTCTGCAGACAACCAAGAAGTATCAAACATGGCGCGCTGTGAAGTACGCGTGCCGCATCCAACAACGCCACATATCCACTCAAGCCTCTCGACAGTCGTAGGGATTACCTTTTCAGACATCAATCCCTCCCGTTGTACTTCCGCCTCAGTTTTGGCAGGCCGCCTTTGGCTTCGCCGAGCTTGCGCAGGGTGAGCAGGCGGTGAGATATCTGGGCGGGTTCGACCTGCTGGCCGGTTCTTTCTGCGTAATCCTTGGCAAACGACAACAGACTTGCCGGGTCGCTGACGAGGCGGTCACACGGCGTGTCGCATTCGACGTACATCTGTTTCAAGACGTTGTCGTCGAACGTGGGCGATTCAGACACCTGGGATTCTTGACGGACCATGGCTTTTCCTTTCGCTGCCTGTGACCAAACGGATTTCGCGAAACATCGTCCAAGGTGCATGAACTCGCTGCTATGTGTTTCATCGGCAGGGGAACGCCGTGCGATAAGCGCGAAACAGGGAAATAGCCAGAAAGTCGCGGAATCCAGGAATTTGCCGGTCGATCCTGGCTATGGATGGCGGATTATCCGACCGTACAATCCTGCTTCACCACTTGAGGTAGCAGCCGTAGTGGCGGTAAAAGAGGCCTATGGTTCGCCACACGCGAACAAGATTGACAAAGGCTTGCCACCGTAGTACGATAAGATAATGACATGGAAAGACCACATCGAGAGCGATCCGAAAGTCCTGCGGGGTAAGCCGCGGATCAAGGGGACCAGGATTCCCGTGAGCCTGGTTCTCGGCTATCTCGCAGCCGGCTATGACCTGGACCGAGTCATCGCTGAGTTTCCCGATCTCAACCGTGAACGAATTGCGGCTTGCCTGGATTACGCTCGCGACTTAGCCGAATTTGAAGTGGCTGTTTAATGGGCTTGAGATTCTTCGCTGACCATTGTGTGCCCACTTCAGTCATCCAGGCACTGCGGGATGCCGGGTACGAGGTGCTCATTCTGCGGGAGTATATTCCTCGTGATTCTGACGATGCCCTTGTAATCGCAAAGGCTCAGGAAACAGATGCTGTCTTGGTCTCGCTGAACGGAGATTTTGTCGACATTACGACATATCCTCCATCGCGGTACAAGGGGATCATCGGTCTTCAGGTCAGGGATCATCCCGAGGTGATTCCCTCGCTCATGCGGCGGCTCAAGGGCTATCTTGCCACTCATCCTGGAATGTCCGACTATGAAGGGAGACTGTTCCTGGTGGAAGCACATAGAATCAGGATTCGCAAGTAGGAACATCAGGAGCGGACGGCCTTCCTTGTGAGTGGATCGTCCCTGTCTCGTTTCAAAAGGAAGCCGCTGGAGTTTTGGGGCTACCATTTGAAGTAGCAGCCGTAGTGGCGGTAGAACAGGCCGATGGCCCGCATGGCGAAGATCGCAACGACCTGGACGAAGAGGTTCATGGCCAAGCGGGCGATGGTGACCGTCGGCTCGACGGTCGGGTCATATTGCGTGGTTTGCATCTCCAGGAGACAGACGGCGGTCAGCAGGGCAACCGTGGTCAGGTAGGGGAACAGGGCCTTCGGCAAGGGGGCGAGGAGGTAGTCCGGGCGGAGCAGTGCGAACGTCCCTCCGACCGCGGTCGTGAGGATCGCGGCGGGGAAGAGGAACAGGCCGCCGAGCAGGAGGGCTTGCAGGAGCCGGTGCAGGCCGGTCGAGCCGAAGAAGAGATTCGTGAAGGTGATGCCGCTGTCCTGGGCGAACGACATGCCGATGATGAACGGCAGCTCGACCAGGAACAGCGTGTACAGGAAAATGAAGAACGGCCCGAGGATGTAGAGCACGAACGTGATCGACGTGCCGATTTCGATCTCGGGCAGCAGATCGTCGTCGATGGCGGCACGCGAAATGAGGTTCAGGTAGAAGCCAAACAGCCAGCCCCAGATGACGAAGTTGGCGACGTAGTTCAGGCAGCAGGCATTGGCGAGAACGAACCTGAAGCACACGACCGCAATCACAAAGACCAGCGTCGTGACGTTCTGCGGGTGGACGAACACCTTGAAGCTGTCGACGAGAACCGCATGGTAGAAGCCCGGGATCGGGTCCTCCTTCGGCTTGGGCTCCGGCGCAACCTTCTTGGGCTTCTGAAAACTTTCAGCGGGAATAAGGAATTTCTGACCACAGGCGAGGCACTTCGCTTGCTTGCCGGCGTGCTTGCTGTCGAAGGCGATCAGCGCGCCGCATTTCGGGCAGTTGAACTCGATGGTCATCGCTCACCGACCTGGTACGTTCGCTTGCGCCTGTGTCATCCTGAGCGAAGCGAAGGATCTGGGCCGCGAGGTGCGCGTTGCCCTCGCTGACCAGGATACGTCCTCTTCCTCGCCGGATGCTTCACTTCGTTCAGCATGACAACAGGTCCACACAGTCCGGGCCAGTCAATCCCGCTGCATACAGTCCACAAAGGCCTTCATGTCGTTCGCCCACTTCTGGGCCTCGAGCAGGTCCACGTCCTCGTGCTTGACGAGCATGGACAGGTGCTTCTCCAGGGTAATCATCTTCTCATCCGGCTTGTTTCGCGTCCGGGTCTGCAACTGGGAATAGAGCTGCTCGATCTTGCCGGTCCGGATGAGATTGGCGCAGGCGTAGGTGTTGTTCAGGATCTCCATGGCCACGATGCGGCCCTGCCCATTCTTGCGAGGGATGAGCTTCTGGCTGACGACGTAGGCCAGTCCGAGCGAGAGCTGATTCCGCACCTCCGACTGGCGGCCCTCCGGGAAGTAGTCCAGGATACGCGTGATCGATCCGGTCACATCGCGGGTGTGGAGGGTCGAGAACACAAGGTGCCCGGTCTCGGCGGCCATCAGCGTCATGGCGATCGTCTCGGCATCGCGCATCTCGCCGACGAAGATGACGTCCGGATCCTCCCGCATCATTTCCTTGAGCCCCTCAAAGAAGCTCTTGACGTCCCGGCCCACTTCCCGCTGCGAGATGATCGAGTACTTCTGCGGCAGGATATACTCGATGGGGTCCTCGACCGTGATGATCCGGCAGGCGGTCTTCTCGCTGACTCGTCCGATGAGCGAGGCGATCGTGGTGGACTTGCCCGCCCCGGTGATCCCGGTCAGCAGGACGAGTCCCGCCTTGAGGTCGATGATGTCCTTCCAGACATCGTTCGGGAAGCCAATCTCCTCGATGGGCGGCACGTCGAGCGACAGGGCCCGGATCGCCGCCGCGATGCCGTCGTTTTCCCGGAAGATGTTGATCCGAAACTGGAGCGACCCCATTCGATAGGAGCAGTCGGCGCTGTGATCGGTCTGGAGCTTCTTGAGGCTGTGTTCCTTCAAGAGGGGAAAGATGAGCTGTCTGGCGATTTCCGGCGTGACGTTGGGCCCCTTGAGCTTTACGAGATTCCCGTCGATACGATAGGCCGGCGGGGCATTGACCTTGATGTGCAGGTCCGAGACCCGCATGGCGCCATGCTCCTCGAAGTACTTGAGCATGTCCAGGATACTATACTTGCCAAGGTTTTCGGTAGGATACACCTTGACCGATGGGGAGTATTCCTCTGCCATATCGTTCTCCGCAGCAATCCGGTAAAGTCACGAAACCCACGTGCTGTTTCCAGCCGGGCGTCTTCATTATACTCGTGCAGGGGCCGGATGCAAAGACCGACTCACTCCCGGACATCGGCCGTGCCCGGCCTCATCTCCACTGCGTCCCTGGAGCCCATGCCGTCCCCGGTGTCCATCCCGCGTCCAAGCCGCCGTTGGCCGGGCTCTATTTCTTGCGGGTGCTCTGAACGAACCACTCTTGGACGTTCCTGGCGAGGATTTGGACGTCCCGCTTGGCCATGATGTGTTCGAGGATCGTGGCGGGGACGTTCAGTTTCATCATCGCCTTCTGAACCCGCTCCCAGAGCCGCTTCTTCTTGGCGTCGGTGTCCGCCAGGTAGAGCTCGCTGACGAGTTCCTGGAGCTTGGTGAGCATGATGGTGTCCAACTGGTTGTAGTACTGCGAGATAATCGCCTGCTGGTGGGGCGTGTAATCCTGCCGTGCCATAGAGAATCCTTTCGCGCAAGACCCGCCGGAGGCCGGATCGCCCGGCCTGCTCTCCCACGGGTCACCAATCGTACCCGTCTGCTTTTATCGCACGGGGGCAAACAAATCAAGCGGACCGAAGGTTGGCAAGGGTTTTTGCTGGTTTTTGAGGGATTGAGGGCTATAATCTGCGGGAACATGGGCCGGGCTGGAGGCCCGGACTGCTGAGGAAATGACGCTCGCCGGTATGCAGGATAGAACGGTATTGATGGGTGTGCTGCTGTTGTCGCTCGGGTTCTCGGGCGCACGCGGCGAGGGCCCGATGGATCGGTCGCCCCAGGAGACCCCGGGGAGCGTTCGCTCTGCGCAACCCACCCCGGCTGCAGGGTACACGGTCAGCATCAACCCCATGACGGACGTGGCGCCGAAGGTGGAGCGAAGCGTATCGAAAGAGGGAGAGGAGATCATCACCTTCATCGGCCGGTGGTACATCTGGTGGCAGGAGCCCAACGAACACGGCGACCAGGCGAGTCCGATCGAGTTGCAGGCAGACAACTTGGTTGTCTGGCGGGTCACGGCCAGTGCCGCACCGCAGGAAGCAGGTTCGACCGCCACACAAGCGGCAGGGGTGACCGCCGTCTACGTCTCGGGCGATGTGCTCATGACCCAAGGGCAGCGGACGATCCGCGCGGGTGAGTTGTACTACGATCTGCGGAACAAGGGGGCCACCGCAAGGAACGTCGTGATGAAGAGCTACGACCCGGTCCGCAACGTACCGATCTATGTCCGGGCCGGGAAGCTTCGGCAGGTGGCCGAAGATACCTTCGAAGCGGAGGATGTCGTTCTGACGACCAGCGAGTTCTGGACACCGCAGGTCTCGGTCGAAGCGGCCAAGATACACGTGGTGGACAGGCAGGCCCAGGCAGAGCCGGGAGGGATTCTTCCCGACAGCCGATTCGACGTGGAACTGCGGAACGTGAAGTTCAAAGTGGGCAACACAACCCTGCTGTGCCTACCCAAGGTACACGCCGATCGCCGGAATCCCGAACTGCCTATCCGAAGCATCTACGTGGGTCACGACAGGACCTACGGCACCTCGGTCGAGACGCGGTGGTGGCTCAGCCGGCTCCTGGGGCTCCGGCAGCCGGAAGGAACCGATGGGTCTATCAATCTGGACTACTACAGCGAGCGCGGCGCCGGAGGGGGTGTGGATCTCCGCTATGAGAGGGAGAACTACTTCGGTTCACTCCTGGGTTACATCATTGAGGATGAGGGGGAGGATCGCCTCAGCCGGACCCGCAAGAACGTCGAAGTCCCCGAGGAGACGCGTGGCCGGTTCGGGTTCCAGCATCGGCATTTCCTCCCATACAGTTGGCAGTTGACGGCCGAGGTCAGCTACCTGTCGGACGAGAACTTCCTGGAACAGTTCTATCGCTCGGAATTCAACATCGGCAAGGAAGAGGAGACGCTGCTCTATCTCAAACGGATCCAGAACAACTGGGGTCTGTCCCTTCTCGGCAAGACCCGAATCAACGACTTCATGGATCAGGTGGAGGAGTTGCCGACGGCCGAGTACCACCTCATGGGCCAATCCCTGTTCGACGACCGGCTGACGTTTTTCAGCGACAACCAGGTGAGTCGGTATCGATATCGATACGGTCCCGACAATCCCATGGATGAGCCGGACGACTACTTTACGTTTACGGGCACCCGCAACGAGTTGGACATGCCGCTGGCGGCTGGGGCGATGAAGATCGTGCCTTTTGTCGCCGGAACGTTCGGCTATGAGGACGGAACCGGTTTCCAGGCCGAACTGAATCACGGCGACGTGGCCGGTGAGAATGCCATTGTGATTGGGGAGGCCGGCGTCCGGATGTCCGCAGAGCCGTTTTGGTGCGTGTACCCGAATGTCGAGTCCCGCCTCTGGGACCTTTACCAGCTCCGTCACATTATCAGACCGAGCATTACGGCTGTTACCTACGCCGAGAGTGATACCGTGGTCGAACAGCGGGATACCCTGGATTTGGGGATTTCACAGCGCCTCCAGACGAAAAGGGGCCCCGCGGACCGCCGGCGGACGGTCGATTGGCTCGAATGGAATGTCGATTTCGTCTGGGTGGCCGATTCGAGCGGCGAGGTCGCCGGACCCGACCGATTCCTCTGGAATGAGCCGTTTATCCCCTTGGTCAACCGGGATGGGCGCGTCATTCCGCCATTGGACAGGAGAACAACCGACCTGTTCGGACCGCGACAGAACTACATCAGCACCGAGATGATCCTGAGACTGACGGATACGACCAGTATCCTGGGCGATCTGTACTACGACATGCAGAAGGGGGTCGTGGAGCAGTTCGACCTCGGTTTTTCCCGCCTGTGCTGGCCGAATCTGACCTATTATGTGGGAAGCCGGTACTTGCGAAATGTCGATAATACGCTGGGCGAGCAGGGATCGACAGCGTTTACGTTCGCCGCGACTTATGTGCTCGATCCGCGATACACGGCGGTCCTCGCGGAGCAGTTTGATTTCGACTATGGTGTGAACGTGCGAACGGATGTGACGTTGGTCCGCAAATACCACCGGATGAACCTGGCCTTGACGTTCAGTGCGGATGAGTCGCTGGACGAACAGCGGATCGTGTTGAGTCTATGGCCCGAGGGGGTGCCGGAACTGGCGATTGGGCTGCGAAGATACATGGAGCTGGGGGCTTCGGACGTGTCCTATTAGTCGGGATGGGCAAGTCGGGAAGACTGTAAACGGGGCTGGATTCGACGAGAGAACTTGAGTATAAAGACAATTTCCGGTATTCTGACGTGGAAGCCGGGGCTCGCGCCAGTGGCGACAGATTGGAAGGTTTCATAAGGAGCAGAGTATGCCGTTAGTCAGCACAAAGAAAATGTTTGAGATGGCTTATAAACATGGGTATGCCGTCGGCGCCTTCAACGTGAACAATATGGAGATCACGCAAGGGATCGTCGATGCGATCGCCCAGGAGAAAGCGCCCCTGATCCTGCAAATCTCCCGCGGCGCCAGGGAGTATGCCAAGAACAGCTATCTGAAGGCGATTATCAACGTGGCTGTCGCAGAGAACCCGGACATCCCGATCGCCATCCATCTCGACCACGGCGACACGTTTGAAACCTGCAAGCAGTTCGTCGATGACGGGTTCACCTCCGTGATGTATGACGGCTCCCATCTGCCTTTCGAAGAAAACATTGCGATTACGAAGAAAGTTGTGGAGTATGCCCATCCTCGTGGTGTCGTCGTCGAGGCCGAGCTGGGGCAGTTGGGCGGAATCGAGGAGGATGTCGTTGGAGTTGACGATGTCAGCAAGCATATCGCGGATCCGGATCAGGCCGTCGAGTTCGTCGCCAAAAGCGGTTGCGATTCCCTGGCCATCGCCTGTGGGACCAGCCATGGAGCCTACAAATTCAAGACCGAACCCAAGCTGGCTTTCGACGTTATAGAGAAGATCGGGAAGAAGTTGCCGGGCTACCCGCTTGTGATGCACGGGTCCAGCAGCGTGCTCCCGGAGTTCCGGGACCTGATTAACAAATACGGCGGCAAGATGCCGGGCTCGATGGGCGTTCCCGAGGCAATGGTCACGAGGGCCTCGAAGATGGCCATGTGTAAGGTGAACATCGATACGGACCTGCGTATGGCCCTGACCGCGAAGATTCGACAGGTCTTCTGGGAGAAGCCGGGCGAGTTCGACCCCCGCAAGTACCTGGGCCCCGGTCGCGACGCCATTCGCGAAATGGTGCGTCATAAGCTGCACGTGCTCGGCTGTGCCGGCAAGGCGGCAGAGTGCCTGTAGGATTTCGTATTTATGATCTACTCTTTGCTCTCGGGGGATGTGTCCGGTGGGCTGTCCTGACTCACCATCGGAGCCCGAGTGGTAAATAGTTGATCGCAAACAATAGATCTCGAAAGGAGCGGTTCGTTGGAGTTGCACAAACCGAGGAAACCTGTTCTCGTTGACGAGGGGGTGACCATGGGCAGTCGAAGCGCCCGCGTGGCGTTTTTTGCGTTGTTCTTCTGTGGCGCTGCGCTCGTGCTTGCGTGTTGGTTCGGCAGCTACAGTTGTTCGGCTCGCTCCGAGAGGGCGGAAGTCATCCGGGTGGCATCGGCAGGCAATGTGGCGCTCCCCCCCGCGTCCGGAGATTCGCCGTCGAGGGAGCCGGTTGTGGCCGCGTGTCGCCTGATCTATCAGGGGCAGTTCAGCGAGGCCCAGAGGCTCACCGAGCAGACGGGGACGTCCGAAAATACCAGGGTCCGGCAGCTTGCCGGGATTATCGATCTGTATGAGGAGATCGACACACGCCGCAAGGCAGCCCGAGAGGCTGCGTTCGAAAAAGAGCTCGCCCAGTTGACCCGACTCAAGTCGTCGGGAGTGCTGGACAGGTTGGACCAAGTCGCTGCGGCCGAATGGGATGAAGGCCCGACCGTAAGCGCCGACTCGCGCGACCCCAACGAGCCGAATAACCTCTCGGACGTGCTCACCGTCATCGCCCGGGCCGAGGAATTCGCCGACAGCCGGCAGAAGAAGGACCTGCTTGCCGACCCGTTTGTGGAGAAAACGATGCAAGTCGCGGCGGATCGCAGCGCGTCTCTGGAGTCCAAGGGCAAGTGGCTCGACGCGTACACGAGCTACTTCTACTGGCTCCAGGCGATCGATCCCAACAACAAGGGCTACTCCGACTATGCGGAGGATCTTCTGGATCGGGCCAGTATCGCCATCTCGTTCCAGGACAGCCCGTGCGAATCCCGCAAGGAACGTTACGAGGGCGTCGAGAAGCGGATGCTGACCAAGGCCATCGAAGCCCTGCATCTTCACTACATCAGAAGCATCGACTATTCGCAGATGGCGCTGAAAGCCGTCAAGCGATGTGAGCTCCTGGCCCAGGTGCTCGCGACCGTGTTCGCCGACGGGGGCGACCCGAACAACGGACAATCCATAAAGCCTCCGGAGCCGGACAGGGTCGCCGCGTGGTCGGCGGCCCTGGCGGGTCTGCGCCAGGACATTGAGAAAGCAGGCCAGGATTTCGGCAAGGATGATTTCCTTGCGATCCTGAACAAAGTGCTGGTCTTGAACGACAGCACGGTCGAGCTGCCTCAACAGCCGCTCGTGGCTCACGTCTCGGAGGTGGCTTTGGCGACGCTCGATCCGTACACGGTCATGGTGTGGCCTCGCCAGGTGCAGGACTTCGAGAAACTGATGACGAACGAATTCACCGGGATTGGCATCGAGATCACCAAGCCCAAAGGGCTGTTGACGGTGGCCAGCCTGCTGCCGGACACGCCGGCGTACCGGGCCGGTTTGGATGCGGGCGACGTGATTGAAAAGGTCGATGGCATTCCGACCAAGGACATGAGCCTCATTTGCGCCGTCAAGAAGATCACCGGTCCCAAGGGCACCAAGGTGACTCTGGGGGTGCGCCATCGTGGCGCCGAGGCGCTCGAACAGATCACGATCACCCGGGATCGGATCATTGTCCCGACGATCCGAGGCTGGCAACGAACCGCCGATGGGAAGTGGCTGTATATGATCGATGAGGCCGAGCAGATCGGCTACATCCGAATCACCAGCTTCTCCGGCGAGACCGCCAGCGACCTCGAAGAGACCCTCCGCCACCTCGAATCGAAGGGGTTAAGGGCCTTGATCCTGGACTTGCGTTTCAACACCGGCGGCCTGTTGGACAGCGCGGTGGACGTTTGCGACAAGTTCCTCAGTGAAGGACTCATCGTTCGGACGCAGACCAAGTCGAACATGATCCCATCCTATGAATACGCGCACCGCCGGGGGACGCATCCCAACTATCCGCTCGTGATTCTGACCAATTCCGGTTCGGCAAGCGCATCGGAGATCGTGGCCGGCGCCCTGGCCGACAAGAAACACCAGCGTGCAGTCCTCGTCGGCACCCGGACTCATGGCAAGGGCAGCGTCCAGGGCATCACGCATTATCCCGGCGGCGGGGCGCAACTGAAGTATACGATGGCCTACTACCATCTGCCTTCCGACCAGCGCGTCAAGAGCCGCGAGGAGGTCGAGAAGGAAGGCCGCAAGGACTGGGGCGTCGGGCCCGATGTCGAGGTGAATCTGACCAGCAACGAGCTTCGGGAAATGCTGGACGCGCAACGAAACAATGACGTGCTGGTGCAGGTGCGTCAGGACAGCCAGGACAATTCTGCGGTCAACAAGCGCACCGCCGAGCAGACGCTCAAGACGGATCCGCAGTTGGCCGTTGGCCTGCTGGTCGCCAGGACGAAACTGATCGAAGCCGGAGCATTGGCTGCGAATTGACGGAGGGCTCATTCCTTGGGAGTGCAGATTTGACCAACCAAGCCGATACGGACAGGTTCGAGCAACAAAGACAGGAAAAGTTATCCCAGATCAAGGCAATGGGGATCGACCCCTATGGCTCTCGATACGATGATGTCGAGTCGGCGTCGTCGGTTCGCACGCGGTACAAGGACGACACCGAAGGCCAGCGGGCTCGCTGTGCGGGTCGGATCGTACTGCTGAGAGATATCGGCAAGCTGATCTTCATCACGCTGCGCGACCGCACGGGCGCGATCCAGATCGGGCTCAGCAAGAGCCTGCTGACGAACCAGTGGCCGCTCGCAAAGCTGCTCGATCTCGGGGATATCATCGGCGCCGCCGGGCAACTGGGCAAAACCAAGACCGGCGAGATTACCATCTGGGTCGAAGAGGGCGGTCTGACGTTCCTGAGCAAGTGCCTGTTCCAGCCTCCCGAGAAATTCCACGGCCTGGCGGACATCGACCAGCGATACCGTCAGCGCTACGTGGACCTCTGGGCCAATCCTGAGGTCCTGGAGCGGTTCAAGAATCGCAGCGAGATCATCGCCACAATCCGGGGGTTCCTGACCGCGAGGGATTTCCTTGAAGTCGAGACGCCCATGATGCAGGCGATTCCCGGCGGGGCGGCGGCCAGGCCGTTCATCACGCATCACAACGCCCTGGACCTTGATTTATACCTGAGGATCGCGCCGGAGCTGTTCCTCAAGCGGCTCCTGGTCGGCGGCATGGAACGCGTCTTCGAGGTCAACCGCAACTTCCGCAACGAGGGGATCGACCGCCAGCACAATCCGGAATTCACCATGCTCGAGGTCTATCAGGCGTATGGCAATTACCATGTGATGATGGACCTGACGGAGGAGCTGATTTGTGCGTGCATCGAAGCCGTCGGTTCCGGCACGACGATCCGGTTCGGCGAGCGGCAGATCGATTTCCGGCGTCCCTGGCGGCGGGCGAAGTACGTCGACTTGCTCAAGGAATACAGCGGCTGTGACATCGACGATGTCAAGTCTATCCAAGTCAAAGCTCGCGAATTGAATATTGAGGACGCGGGGATGGACGACGCCGTCGTGACCAACGAGGTGTTCGAGGCCACGGTCGAGCACAACCTGGTCGATCCGACCTTCGTGATCGACTATCCGGCCATCCTGTGTCCGCTGACCCGGCCCAGCAAGGCCGACCCGCGATATGCCGAGCGGTTCGAGCTGTTCGTCGTCGGCATGGAACTGGCCAACGCGTACACGGAATTGAACGATCCGGCGATCCAGTACGAGAACTTCCTCCACCAGCTTCGCGGCCAGGAGGAATCCCTGACGAAGATGGACACCGACTACGTGGACGCCCTCAAGTACGGCATGCCCCCGGCCGGCGGCCTCGGCATCGGGATCGACCGCCTCGTTATGGTGCTCACCGGGGCCACGACGATTCGCGACGTGATCCTGTTCCCGCTCCTGAAACCCGTTGCGCCGGAGGCCAGATGAGCGGTTCATCCGGCACTTGCAAGTACATCGGTTGAGGACAGCCCGCCGAACGGGGGCTCCGTCCCCGGCACCCATCGAAGTATGCCGAAACCGGATTGGCCAAGGAATGGCAGGATGTGTCGCGTACCCGTAAACCTATGACATACTTCTACATATGTGCTGGCCTTGTACTGGACGTTCTGCTCACGTGGACATTGAGCTTAGCCGTTCCTCTCACGATTGAAGCCATCGTGCGAAGGCCGTTCACGAGATTCTGGGCTCTTGCGTTTGCGGGCGTCCTTTGGGTCTTCAACCTCGTGGTGTTCATACTCCTTGGAAGTCGGAGTAGAACGCACGCTGCACTATTTGCGGCTGCAATTGTCACATACTATATTCTCCACAGAGGGATTGGTCCTCGCGCCTTCATCGGGATAGTACATGGCTTTTTCGGAGAACTGGCTCGCCCGGGTTTTCTGGCGGTCTTCCTTTGGATCAAGTACCTTCGGAGACGGCGGATCATTCTCCTGAGCATTGCAGCCGTGGCGGTGTCGGTCTCTCTGCTCATCGTCGTCGCCAGTCTGTTCACGGGGTTCATCGCGGCGTTCGAGCAAAGTGCGGTCGAGATGGTCGGCGATGTGATGATGGCCGCACCGAAGAACATGAAGTTCGAGAAGTACCCCGCCTGGATCGACCGTTTGGAGCAATCCGACGTTGTCGAGGCGGCCTCGGCGACGCTGTCCTCCGAGGGCCTTCTGCATCTGGGACGTGGCAACGTGCGGCCGGTCAGCGTCTGGGGAATCCAGCCGGATCGCAGGGTGCGGGTGACGGAATTCAAAAAATCCCTCGTTCTCCAGGGCAAGGCGGCAGGTGCACCATCGCTTTCCGTGCCGGAGGCGCCCGACGAAACCGGTGGATTTGTCGGCATCGGCGTCGTGGGCCGACCCGACGACCAGACCGACGAGTACGATCAGCAGGCGATCCTCAAGGAGGCCATCGGCGAGCAGGTGCATGTAACGACCGGCGCCATGGACTCGTCGGCGGACCCCGACCAGGCCCCCAAGAGAAGGATCATTCCGTTCCGCGTGGTTGACCTTGTGTACACAGGAGTGTATGAGTTTGACAGCGGCTTCGTCTATCTTCCCATCGAGACGCTCCAGAAGGAGTTGTATCCGGGCCAGGAGGGCGACCTGGCGACGAAGATTCATATTCGCCTGAAGCCGGGTGTTGATCCCATCGCTGCTGTGAGAAAGATTCGCGAACTTTGGGGAGATTTCGCCGCGCGCGAGCTCGGCTGGAAAGCGCTCGATATCGTCGATACTAACATCTATACGGCCCAACAGTTGCAGAGCCAGTACGTGGGCGAGATCAAGAAGCAGATGGGCGTTCTGCTGGTGATTTTCGGCGTGGTCAGTTTCAGCGTGGTTGTGCTGGTGTTCTGCATTTTCTATATGATGGTCAAGCTCAAGCAAAGGGACGTCGCCGTCATCAAGAGCTGCGGTGCGGCGAGTTCCTCCGTCATCGGTCTGTTCCTGGGGTTCGGCGTCTCCGTGGGTGTCGCAGGCTCAGGGATCGGCGCCGTGCTCGGATACGTGATCACGCGGAATATCAATGAGATTGAGAACTGGATTCGTGTTCTCTTCGGGCTCAAGCTCTGGCAGAGCAGCATCTACATGTTCGACAAGATCCCCAACCAGGTGGACTGGGCGGGGGCGCTGCCGATCGTCGGGCTGGCCATCCTGGCGGCCGCGCTGGGCGCCCTGATCCCCGCCTTCGTGGCGGCCCGGACCCGGCCTGTGGAAGTGTTGCGATATGAGTGAGTGGAGTCAAAAGGAACAGTCGTGTACAAGCTGATCCTGACAACTCGGTACCTGTTGAAGCGACGCATCACCCATTTCGCGATTGCGGCGGTGGCGTTGTGCGTCTTCATCGTCGTGGTGGTCATGACGGTGATGGCGGGGCTGGTCGGCGATTTCAAGCAGAAGAACCATGAGTTCGTCGGCGATTGCATCGTGGGGACTGAATCGCTCGTCGGGTTCCCGTACTACGAGCAGTTCATGGAACTCCTGGATCAGTCGGACCTTGTGGCAGGCATGTCGCCCGCGGTCAAGAATTACGCGCTGCTCACCATCGTGGATCATGAGATCCGACAAGGGGTCGAGATCCTGGGGATCGACCCGGCACTGCACAGCCGGACAACGAATTTCGGGCAGACCCTGCATTTCCGTGCGGCCCAGCCCGAGAAGGCTTTTCAGCCGCTCTATGAACCGAATGCTCTGGGCTGCGTCTGGGGCGTTGACGTGATTCTCCTGCGGAATGCCCAGGGGCAGTACGCGTATGGGACACGGCCTCCGCAGGTCGCCATGACGCTGACGTGCTTTCCTCTCAACGCCAAGGGGGCGCCGGCCGGCGCGGGAAGCAACCCGGTCAGCACCCAACGATTCCTCTACAGCGATTACTCCCACACGGGCATCGCGCGGGTGGACGGCTCGCTGGTGTACATCCCGCTCGATCAGGCGCAGTTGCTCTGTATGAGCGGGGTCGAGAAACGGGTCACTGCGATCCACGTCCTGTTCCGGCCGGGCGTGAGCGTCATCGAGGGGACCCGTCGGGTTGCCGAGCTCTGGGCTCAATTCAAACAAGCCAGGGCCAATGCCCCCAACAGCGATCTCCTGGACACGGTGACCGTGCAGGATTGGAGGAGGTACCGCCGGGCGGTGGTCGCTCCGATGGAGAAAGAGCAGGTTCTGCTGAGCCTGATGTTCGTCCTGGTCGGAATCACAACGGTTTTCATCGTGTTCGTCGTCTTCCACATGATCGTCACGAACAAGAAGAAGGATATCGGCATCCTCAAGAGCGTGGGGACGTCGAACGCCGGCGTACTGACGTTGTTCTCCGGGTTCGCTTTCAGCGTGGGGTTGATCGGCTCGTGCATCGGGACCCTTCTTGGCTGGCTGTTTCTGGCCAGGATCAACCGGGCGGAACAGTGGCTATATGCGCATTTCGGGTGGCAGTTATGGGACCGCACGATCTATGCCATCGGAGATATCCCCAACCGGATCGAGCCGGAGATCATCGCGGTCATCATTGCCAGTGCGATTGTCTCGTGTCTGGTCGGGGCCCTGGTTCCGAGCTATCTGGCGGCTCGACTGCGGCCGGTGGAAACACTGCACGCCACAAGGACGTGACTTGACCGGACCGGCGAATTGAGATAAGAACTGTGCTGGCGCACAGCGGCAGAGTCGTTGGAGCAATCGGCGACGGCTGTTCGTCATCAGAGGATTCATGAGTCAATTGCCTGCAATATTGAACGCTGAGAACATCCACAAGACCTACCGCATGGGGGCGACCAGGGTCAACGTGCTCAAGGGGGTCGATCTGGCCGTTCACGAAGGGGAGTTCATCGCCATCGTGGGGGCCTCCGGCAGCGGCAAGAGCACGCTTCTTCACATCTTGGGCGGCCTGGACAGGCCCGATAAAGGCGTCATCCGGTTCAACGGGCGCGACCTGAATCGTATCGGGGCCCGTGAATTGAACAAATTCCGCAACGAAAGGGTCGGCTTCGTATTTCAGTTTTACCACCTGTTGGACGAGTTAAGTGTATTGGAGAATGTGTTGCTGCCGGCCATGGTCTCGCGGAGCGTCGTGGGGTGGCTGACGAGTCGGCGGACGGTTCGCAAGAGGGCCGAGGGCTTGCTCGATCAACTGGGCCTGCGGGAGCGCGCCCGACACAAGCCCTATCAGTTGTCCGGCGGGGAGCGACAGAGAGTCGCCGTCGGCAGGGCTCTGATGAACCAGCCCAAGCTGCTTCTGGCGGATGAGCCGACAGGAAACCTTGACTCTGCGACAGGAAATGGTATTCTGAATGTTTTTGAAACGCTTAATAAAGCCGGGCAGACGATCGTCATGGTAACCCATGATGAGCGGATCGCCCGCAAGGCCCAGCGGATTGTGACGCTGGTGGATGGCCGGGCCAGGTAGCCGGAGGCATGAGGTGCGATTATGGGGTTGAAGATTTGGTTCAATACGGGTCTCGTGGATGAAGCGGACGCCAAGATATCGGTTTTCGATCACGGTCTGCTCTATGGGGATGGTGTTTTCGAAGGGATTCGGGTCTACAGCGGCCGGGTGTTCGAGCTTGATGCGCACATCAAACGGCTCTATGAGTCTGCCCTCGCCATTCGGCTTTCCATGCCGATGACGAAGGAAGAGCTGGTCGGGGCCATTGAAACAACCGTCAAGGCCAATGGGATCGTGGACGGCTACATCCGGCTCGTGGTCACCCGGGGCGTCGGCTGCCTGGGCCTCAACCCGTTTACCTGCAAGCCCAGCGCCCTGTTCATTATTGCGAGCAGCATCCAGCTCTATCCGGAAGAGTTATATGAAAAGGGCATGAGAGTGATCAGCGCCACGACGGTCCGCAATCATCCGCTGGCTATACCGCCCCAGGTGAAGAGTCTGAATTACCTCAACAACATCCTGGCCAAGATCGAGGCCCTGGATTCCAGCGTGCCCGAGGCCATCATGTACAATCATGAGGGGTATGTTGCCGAGGCGACGGGGGACAATATCTTCATCGTCAGAAACGGCGTCGTCTGTTCGCCGCCGGTTGAGGCCGGCAGCCTGGAGGGCATCACGCGCGACGTAGTCATGCGGCTGGCCCGCCGAGAGGGGCTGGAGGTCGTTGAGAAGAACCTGACCCGGTACGATCTGTATGTGTGCGACGAGTTCTTCCTGACGGGGACCGCCGCAGAAGTCATCGGCGTCGTCGAGATCGATGGAAGAACCATCGGCGACGGCAAGCCGGGACCCATCACCCGGCGGCTGAGAGAGAAATTCTTTGCGTATGCCCATGGGAAGGGGCAATAGTGGACGGGGTTTCGCCGCATCCGTGCATTCGCTCGTCCCGAGCGATGGAATCGTCGATCCGCATGAGTGGTCCGGAGAATGCCCCATGGCGGGGGATTCCCTCGTTCCGGCGAATCGATGCGCAGCTTGGGCAGGTGAGCGACCTGATTCGTCGATCGCTGGCCGCTCGCCGTGCGGCGGAAGATCTGACGCCTCTGCTCGATCACCTCAACGCCCACAGCGGCAAACTGATCCGACCGGGCCTGGTCCTGCTCGCGGGGGCGTGTTTTGAGACGCCGACGGAGGAGCATATCCGCGTGTCGGCCATGGTCGAGATGATCCACCACGCCACGCTTCTTCACGATGACGTGATCGACGACGGGCACATGCGGCGTGGGGCCCCGACGGTCAACCGGCTCTGGGGCAATGAATCCGCCGTGCTCCTGGGCGATTTCGTGCTCAGCCAGGTCTTTCGCATGGCGGCCGATCTTGACGCCTCCGCGGCGAGGATCGTCGCGCAGACCGCGATCCGGGTTTGCGAGGGCGAGTTGCGGCAGGTCGGACAGCGACGAAACTGGCGGCTCAGTGAGACCGAGTACATCGAGATCATCACCGAAAAGAGCGCTTCCTTTTTCAGCGGCTGCTGTCGATTGGGGGCTCTGTTGTCGCATGCGGACGATCGCCATGTGGAATCACTGGCCCGCTTCGGCCTGTTCGCAGGGATCGCGTTCCAGATCGCCGACGATCTGCTCGATATCACCGGGGATGAAACCCGAATGGGCAAAACGGGCAATAGTGACGTTGCCAAAGACAAACTCACTCTGGCCGTGATCCATCTGCTCCGAACGGTGGAAGAGTCGCAGAAGACGCAAGTACGGGCCATGCTGGAATCGCGAAACGCCTCGCGATACGAACTGGTGGACATGCTGCGACGCACCGGCAGCCTGCAGTACGCACGCGAGCGGGCCCAGGAACACGTGACTCAGGCGATCCAGGCCCTTGCGGACCTGCCCGCGGGCGATGCTCGGGACGCTCTTGTCGAAACCGCGCAGTTCATGGCCAACCGGACGGTCTGACGCCGCACCTACAGCCCGAAAGTCTCCGGGGTGAAGACCGCGCCGACGCCGACGAGCCACGAGTCCCCTGTGATCTGGCCTTCGACCCACAAGTTCCACTGATCCGCGAAATCCCAGGAAACGCCCACATGTCCGCCGATCTGAGAGGATTCCTTCAGGTCGCTCGTCCATCGCAGTTCGCCGGTTTCACCGGCCAGGAGGGCCTGCCCATTGAAATCCATGTCTCCCTCGATGAACTGCAGGAACGGTCCCGCCCAGAGTCGCCACGTGTCCACTTGGTAGACGGCCGCGAGGCTGATCTGGGTCTGCCAGAAGTCAAGCTCGACATCCCCCGACCAGGTCTCATCGGGAATGAGAGGATCGGTGATCGCGAAATCGCTGTCGCCCGGCTTGAACCATGTGATCTGCGCCATTCCGCCGAAAGCCCAGGGACCCCAGCGGCAGAACGTCGCACGGGTGCCAATCCCCCACGCGAGTCCGTAGCCGCCGTCGAAGGCGTCCTGTCTTTCCACGGAACTGGAATCCGCAGGCGTCACAACGACATCGTCGGCGGCATCCGCTACGCCGACCCGCACGAAGACGCTCCAGTTGTCACAGATGCCGTATGCGACGTTCCCGAAGAGCATGTTTGACGTGAGGTCCTCGATATCGAATCGTTGAGTCCAGGAGAAACCCTCGCCGTCCGCAAAACGTTCGGTAACCTTGCCGGTGGCCTCCATGTCCGACCTGTCGTGGGCAAATTCTCCGCTGATGGACCATTGACCCTCCTCCAGGGTGGCGATGGGGGGCCCCATGGGGGCGCCGCCGGAGGCTATCGATACGCATACGCTCAGCGTCAAGAGGGCTGTGGTCAGGGATGCGTTTGTTTTGTTCATTTCCTGCTCCTTTCTCTGCGGCTGTGTGCTCGTGGTTGATGCCCCTGTGCGCAGGATCGAGCCGTGGTCTCGGACGTCTTTCCTGTGACTTTCCATCACCGGGACTGTACCCTGGAATCCTGGGGGCGTCAAGAAGGGAAATCGACAGGGCAATTGCAGGTAGTCATGGATCAATGTGTCGATGGCGAGAGCGTCTTCGAATCGCGGGCGAGATGCCCGCGACGTGGGCACGGTCATACCAGTTTGGCCGTGCCGCCCGGCCACCGCCGCTCTGGAGTCGCAAACCCAGCGCAGGCGGAGCCGCCATGCCCCCAAAAAGGAAAAAGCTGCGAATCCTGTCGAATCCGCAGCCTGGTTTCCCATGAGTTGCCCCGGCGTTGCCCGGAGGATTTTATCCCCGGTTCTCTGGGGTCTACTTGAGGCGGTGAGCAAGGCCGAGGGAAATCGCGTGGCCATCGTCAAGGATATCGCCGATGGAGCCGGACCACAGGTGGTATTGGTACTCGAAGAAGACCTCGTCCCGTTCGCCCAACTGAAGACGCACGCCGACGATCGGTCCCCACAGGATGCCGTTGTCGCTGTCGCTTTCGTCGATGTCGCTGGGCCCTGTTCCCTCGCCATCAATGACGATCTCAGCGGTCCCACTCACATCGATGTCCGCGGTCGCCCAGAAGACCTGGACACCGACGTACGGCACCATGGACTTCTTGGGTGCAAAATGCCATTTGGCTCGCCCGCCCACACCATAGACGACTGCGTCGATATCGACATCGTAGACGGCCACGGCCGTGGGAAAGGCCGGCTCGGGCACAAGCCGGGCTGTTTCGGAGCCGCTCAGCCATGAGCCAAAGCCTGCGACGCCAAGTTGAAAATTGTTGCTGAAGAAACAGCCGATCCCGGCGGAGGCGAACCAGCCGTCAAGGTCGGCTCCCGCAGCGCCCGCCAGGATGGAATCCTGATCGTCTCCCTGGGCCGCGCCGTTTTCGATGGACAGTCCGCCGAAGACTTCGAGCTCGATCTCACCTTTCTTGACTGATCCATTTGCCGCGCCCGCAAGAGCCAGACAGATCGCCGAAAGCAGTATCAGGCAACTTCTCATGTGCATTTCCTTTCATGCAGTTTTCCACATGGGCCCTCTGCCGGGAATCATCGCCGGATGCGTATCCGGTAGTCCGGACGCATTCAAGCCCGTGTCATCCTCTTATCGGCCGCCTCAGCACGTCTCTTCACCAGGAAATGGCATCCCTTGGCGACGATCTCGAAGGACCGATAATCCACTGCTGCTCCCAAAAGAAAAGCGTTGCGAGCCCTTTCGAACTCGCAACGCATCTTCAACTGTTTCGCAGGAGCTACATGTGGTCAACTCGGCGCCGCAGCGCCACATCATCGCATCTTACTTGAACTGATGGATGAGGCCGACCAGCAGGGCATGGCCGTCATCGAGAATGTCATTGTCCCAGTCCGACGGTGCATCCAGTTCCCAAATATGATACTGGTACTCGACGTAGAAGTCGTTGTTGGCGTTCAGCTCGTACCGCAGACCGAGGACGGGACCCCACATTATGCCATCGGTGTCGGCGTCCTCAACGTCCGCCTCGCCGCTGGCACTGACATCGACGCTGGCCCAGAAGAGCTGGAGGCCGATGTAGGGCACCCACTGGTTCGTGGGCATGAAGTGATACTTGCCGCGCACGCCGAGGCCGTAGACATCCACATCAACGTCCGCATCGGACGAGTCAAAGGAGGTCCAGGCGCCCATCGCGGCGAACTGGCCCTGGATGTTGTCGGTGAAGAAGTAGCCCAGAGCGGCGGACAGGAAGAAGCTGTCGATATCGCCGGTGTCCCCATCGCCGTTCTCGGACAGGAAGCCGCCGAGGAAATCGAGCTCGGTGTCACCTTGTTGTACGGAGGCACTCGCCACACCGGCAAATGCCAAACTTACCACTGACAGAAGAATCAAACCACGTTTCATGATACTCCCCTTTCAATTGTGTCACTCACACTGACTTACGGGTTACCAACCACACCTATACCTGCACTGAAAGAACAGAAACAACTCCTCAGCATATTGGGCCGATCTCTTGCTCTGGCTCTCATTTCTTACAGCCTCCATGCTGGATCAGGTAGACTGTCCACCCAATCGATTTTACATCCGTAGCAGTGTATCGAATCGCGCCGGGGAATCAAACGAAAAAAGCAATTTTCCCGTTTTTTTTCGGGTGGGCAGAGCGTGTGAGACAAGAGGGTGAATCTGGGCGATTGAGATCATAGTTTCCTATTGTGACAGCGCGCGTGGCCGTGTTGAACACCCGGCCACAACACCTTGTTGCCATATGGGTTACGCAACTGTGACTCCAGCCGGGCCGCAGGCGGCCGTCCTGTGATTCCGGACGGAGGCTTCTTCGTGCGGTGCTGTGGGGCCGTCTTCACGTCATACGTTGGCGTCCCGCCATCCCGTGGTGCGCCGACAGAGGATGAAACGGCGGGGACACCGTAGCAGGGACTCACGCCCCCTCATGTATAAATACAAGATATAGAGAATATAGAAACTAAGTATTGTGCCCCGGCGATTTTCGGCGCGGACCATGGGCAGGATTTGCCTGGCCGCAATCTTGTCGCGCGGGCGACGCCCGGGTCCATGCGAATAGCTTCGACGCGGCGCGGCGTGAACCTTATAATACCGCCATGCACGATAGTCGCACCGACCGAATGTTGTTCGAGGCCCAGGAGAAGGCGAACCTGGGAGCCGTGGCTCCCCTGGCCTCCCGGATGCGGCCCAGGACCCTTGAGGAGTTCGCGGGCCAGAGGCACTTTCTTGGGCCCGGCAAGCTCCTCACGCGGATGCTCCAGGCCGACCGGCTCAGCAGCGTCCTGTTCTGTGGTCCCCCCGGCGTGGGAAAGACGTCGCTGGCCATGGTCATCGCCAACAAGACGAAGGCGAAGTTTCACTACCTCAGCGCCCCGGCCGCCAGCGTGAAGGACATTCGCGACGTGATCGCCGAGGCCAAGGACCGATTGGCCGCAAGCGGAGGGCGGACCATTCTGTTCATCGACGAAATCCATCGGTTCAACCGGGCCCAACAGGATGTCCTGCTCAACGACGTGGAGTCCGGGATCGTTACGCTCATCGGCGCCACGACGGAGAATCCCTACTTCTCCATCACCGGCCCTCTGATTTCGCGAAGCACGGTGTTCCGGTTCGAGCCGGTGGCCCGCGAGGACATCCTGGACTTGCTCCGGCGCGCGGTAAGGGACCCCGACCGGGGTTTCGGGAAACTCGATGTACGTGCGGACGAGGAGGCGATGGCCTTCCTGGCGGAGATGGCGGAGGGCGACGTGAGGAAGGCGCTGACCGCCCTGGAGGTGGGGGTGCTTTCGCAGATGAGCCAGACCGGGG
>DCUI01000053.1:0-7815 GCA_002327785.1 Phycisphaerales bacterium UBA2218 | reverse complement strand
GATGCGACCGTCTATTGGCTGGCCCGGATGCTCGCCGGGGGCGAAGATACGCGTTTCATCGCCCGCCGGATCGCCATCTGTGCGGCGGAGGATGTCGGCAACGCCGATCCGATGGCGACCGTGCTGGCCGCGGCGGCCGTGCAGATCTCGGAATTCGTGGGATTGCCGGAAGCTCAGTTGGCTCTGGCGCAGGCGGCGATCTATATCGCCTGTGCGCCGAAATCCAACGCCAGTGCGGCGGCCATCTGGAGTGCTGCCGCGGATGTCAGAAATGAACCGGTGCGGGCCGTACCCCTGCATCTGAAGGATTCTCATTACCCGGCCGCGAAGAAGGCCGGGTTCGGAGCGGACTACAAGTATCCGCACAATTACCAGGGCGGGTTTGTGCCGCAGGAGTACTTGCCCGGACCGCCGAAGGAATACTATCGCCCCAAAGACGCGGGACACGAGAAAAATGTCCTGCTTCATTTACAGCGACTGCGAACCTTGATATCTAATGGACCAGTGCCAGAAACCACGAATGCCCGTGCAAACCAGGGACCAGCCCATGGAGAAGATTGAGCTGCGCCGCCAAATGCGTAATTGCCTGCTGGCCATATCGCCCCAGCAGCGGAAGGACAAGAGCCGCAAGGCGTGCCGGAATCTGATCTCTACGGAGCAGTATCAGAATGCGTCGATCATCATGATGTACCTGTCGCTTCCTCACGAGGTGGACACGTCCGAGGCGATCCTTTATGCCTGGCAGCTTGGCAAGACGGTGGCCGTGCCCAAGATCTCCTGGCAACAGCGGCACATGATCCCGGTGCAGATCAACTCGCTCGATACGGGTTTCTCGACCGGGACCTGGGGGCTTCGCAACCCGTTGACGGGCGTGCCGATCCCGTTCGGCCAGATCGATCTGGTCGTGGCGCCGGCGTTGGGTTTCGACCGCAGAGGAAACCGTTTGGGACGGGGGGGATCGTTCTACGACCGATTCTTTGCGAACAAGGATTTGGTTGCGTCCCGGTGCGGGTTGGCGTTTGCTGAACAGGTTCTGGAGTCAGTTCCCACAACGGAGAGCGACGAGCCCGTTGAGTTTCTGGTCACTGACGAGGAAGTAGTTTACTGCGACGGACGGAAAGGAGCATAGGATGGCTCGGTTGTTCTCTAATTTTGCGGCGGCTCGGCACGGCTGGAAGGGTGGCGGCCTTTACCTGATCGTGACCTTCGTTCTTTTTGCGGCGGTCATTTTTCTGTTGTTTCGGGGGCATTCCTCTGGTCCGCAGGAGGCGACGGCCGGCAATATCCCGTCGGAGACCCGGACCGACGTCGAGTCCGGTCCGGATGCCTCCTCGCCGCGGACGGTTACAGGCACCGCCCCCGAACCGGGCACCTCCCCGGAGACTCTACCGACCCCGCTGGTTCAGACCCAGCCGCAGCCCGCGGTGGCTACCCAGCCGCTCGTCGAGCCGGCGGATGTGCCTAATCCGCAGGCCCAGAGTGCTGTTGCCGAGGCCCTGTTGCTGCTTCAGGCGCAGCCCGGCGCGGTCATCGAGGTTCGCGACAAGCTCAACAAGGTGCTGCTGATGCAATTAAGCCCGCAGCAGCGGGAAACCGTCAAGAGCGAGATGGCGAAACTGGCGGAGAAGTGGCTTTGGGGTCCTGCGGCGTTCCCAAGCGACACGCTTTGCGATACTTACACGGTCAGGTCCGGCGATCTCCTGGACATCATCGGTCGGAGGCTCAAGGTGCCTTATGAGGTCCTGATGCAGATCAACAACATCCCGCGTCCGAAGGCCCTGCAGGCGGGCAAGGCCCTGAAGGTCATCAAAGGACCGTTCCATGCCAAGGTCTACCGCTCCACGTTCACTCTCGATCTGTACCTGCAGGATATGTATGTCCGCAGCTTCAAGGTGGGACTGGGCAAAGCCGGCTACGAGACACCGACCGGTCTGTGGCGTGTCAAGGATGGCGGCAAGCTCATTTCGCCCGACTGGACCGACCCCGACAATCCGGGCCGGATCTACAAGGTGAGCGATCCGGATTATCCGCTCGGTTCGCGGTGGATCGCGCTCGACGGGGTCTCAGGGGCCGCCCGAGACAGGACCGGATTCGCCATCCACGGCACCAAGGAACCCGAGCAGATCGGCTCCGCCGGCTCTCGCGGCTGCATCCGCATGTACAACGGAGAGGCCATACTGATGTACAACCTTCTGGTCCCGTTGTATTCCCAGGTCGAGGTCTTCGACTGATCGTCAGGCGGATTCCTTACGGATGTGCCGCTTGGCCGCCGCCAGAGAAGCCTTGCCTTCGACGATGTCCCGGGTGATGACGTAGCTGCCGGGTTTGGGCTCCTCGGGCAACTGGTACATCAGGTCCATCATGAGTTCTTCGGTGATCGACCGCAGGGCCCTGGCCCCCGTATCCCGCTTGAGGGCCTTGCTCGCCAGCGCCCGCAGGGCGTCGTCCGTGAACTCCAGCTCCGCGTTGTCCATCTCGAAGAACCGTTGATACTGTTTGTACAGGGCGTTCTTGGGTTTGGTCAGAATGTCCACCAGGGCGTCCACGTCGAGGGCCCCAAGGGCCGCTATCACAGGCAGTCGGCCCACCATCTCGGGGATCATGCCGAACTCGATGATGTCTTCCGGGATGACCTGTTCGAGGACCTCGGTAAGATCGGCTTTCTCGTCCAATTGGCCTGAGAGTTCTGAGCCGAAGCCGATCATCTTGCGACCGAGCCGCTTCTTGATGATGTTGTCCAGCCCGACGAACGTCCCGCCGCAGATGAACAGGATATTCGTCGTGTCCAGTTGGATGTAGGACTGCTCGGGGTGCTTGCGCCCCCCCTGGGGCGGGATATTCGAGATCGTTCCTTCAAGCATCTTGAGCAGCGCCTGCTGCACGCCTTCCCCGGAAACATCACGAGTGATACTCGGGGAGTCCGACTTGCGGGCGATCTTGTCCACCTCGTCGATATAGATGATTCCCTTCTGTGCCTTCTCCAGATCGTAATCGGCAGCCTGCAGCAGGTTGAGAATGATGTTCTCGACGTCCTCGCCCACGTAGCCGGCCTCNNCGATGTAGACGATGCCCCGCTGGGCGGCCTCCAGGTCGAAGTCGGCGTTCTGCAGCAGCCGCAGGAGAAAATTCTCCACGTCCTCGCCGACGTATCCGGCCTCGGTGACCGTCGTCGCGTCGCAGATGGCGAAGGGAACGTCCAGCTTGCGGGCCAGCGTCTTGGCGAGCAGGGTCTTGCCGCTGCCGGTCGGCCCGATGAGCAGGACGTTGGACTTGTCGATCTCGACGTCGCTGTCGCCGATATCGCTGTGGAGCAGGCGTTTGTAGTGGTTGTGGACGGCCACGGAGACATACTTCTTGGCCTTGTCCTGGCCGATTACGTACTGATCGAGGTATTCCTTGATCTCTCGTGGCTTCGGCGTCGCCCCCACGTTCGCCCGCCGTCCGTCCACCTGCCGGCGGTTCTGCTTGATGATGTTGTGGCACAACTCGACGCATTCCGGACAGATGAACACATTGTCCGGCCCCTCGATCAGGGTATCCGCCTGGTTGCCCGAGCGACCGCAAAAACTGCAGATGGCCTTGGATTTCCTCGTGTTCGACTGTTTGGTCATCTTTGTTCTCTCATTCTGAATCCGGTTACCTACCGATTATCCATCCGATTGTAGTTCATGCCGCCAGCCAGGGCAAGATTTTTCAGGACTCTGCCGAATACAGACGCTACCGAAACCTTCCCATCCAACCTCACGCCGGTCCGGTTGCGGAAACGAGCTTCGTTTTGCACACAAGGACCCGCACCACGGAAACACAGAGGCCCCTGAGAAGGATGGTCAAGTGGCTCACTCGGTCTTCTTCCATGCCCTGTTCTCCCGGAAGAGCATGTTGAGGGCCATCAACGCGGTCGACTTGCGCGATCCATTGGGCCCAACAAAACATGTGTAATCGGAGACCTGAACGGTCTCATTCTCAAACGAGCGGAAATTCTCTATTCTGAGTCCCCTTAGTACCATCTTCCGTGTCCTCGCGTCTCAACAATAGATCCGTAGGGAATGAGGAATCGGTGCTGGTGAGGCAGGATTCGTGAAGGGTCACGCGATGGGCCGGCGAGAATGCGGAACGCGGTTCCGTCCGCTTTTCCTTGGACGGCGCTTCCGTCTCAGGATACAATCCCCGTGGTTGTATTGAAGAAGAGTCCGAGGATTCTCCTGGAGGTGCATAGGAATGGTCCGCAATCTGGTTTGTCTGGCGGTGCTGTCGGTTCTGGTGGGCGGTTGTATCTGTGTTCATGAGACCCAGCGGGTCTGTGATGAAACCGATGGCTCGACGTGCCCGCTGGCCGTCAGGGCGAAGGCCCCTGCCCGCGTGCTGCGGCACGTCGTGCTGTTCCAGTTCAAGGAAGGCGCGAGCGCCGAGGAAATTCGCAAGATCGAGAACGCCTTCAGCGCCCTGCCCAGCAAGATCGACGTGATTTATGGCTTTGAGTGGGGCACCGATGTCAGCACGGAAAACCTCCAGCGAGGATTCACGCATTGCTTCGTGGTCACCTTCCGCAGCGAGGCCGACCGGGACACCTACGCCCACCATGCAGCCCATCAGGAGTTCGGCGGGCTGCTTAAACCCTATCTGGGTGAGGTGATGGTCGTCGATTACTGGGCGAAGTAGGACTATGCGGATCATTGCCGGCACGAAGCGAGGGATGCACTTGTTCACTCCCGCCACCCGGGAAACACGGCCGATCACCGACCGGGTCAAAGAGTCGCTCTTCATGATCCTACGGAACTACGACCTGCTGGCCGGCGCGAGGGCAGCGGATTTGTTCTGCGGCGTCGGTTCGCTTGGGCTGGAGGCGCTCAGCCGGGGCGCTGTCTCCGTGACGTTCGTCGAGAAGAACGCCGAGATCCTCGCCGTGCTGGAGAAGAATATCGCCAAAGCAGGCTTCGGAGAGCGGTCCCGCGTGGTTCGCGACAGTGCTTTTCGGGTCGGGGCGCCGATCCAGCCCGGAGGCGAACGCTACGACCTGGTCTTCGTCGATCCGCCGTATGCCGATTCGCGTGAAGTGGGTTCAGGCTCGCCGCTGGCCGATCTGCTCCACATCCTCGAGGGTCAGGTAGTCCCCAAAGGCGTCGTCGTCGTCAGAACCCATCGCGACACCCCGCCTCTCAACGACTACGGGGCGTTTCACGCGGTGGATCGAAGGGAATGGGGAACCATGTCCGTCGTCCTGTTGCAGGCAAGAGCCGATGAGCAATCAACAAGCGGCGATTGAGATCATCTACAAGCTCCAGCAGCACGGCTTCCAGGCCCTGCTGGCGGGCGGCTGCGTCCGCGATATGCTGCTCGGCCGCACCGCCAAGGACTACGACGTGGCGACCAACGCACAGCCGGCGGACGTAATGCGGCTGTTTCGCCGCACACTCAAGGTCGGGGCCAAGTTCGGGGTCGTCATCGTCCTGGTTCGCAACCAGCAGGTGGAGGTGGCGACGTTCCGCTCGGAGGCCGGGTACGAAGACGGCCGTCATCCTACGGAGGTCCGGTTCACCAGCGACGCCGAGGACGCGAGCCGGCGGGATTTCACCATCAACGGCATGTTCTACGACCCGATCACAGAGCAGGTCCTCGATTACGTCGAGGGCCAGGCCGACCTCAAGAAGCGGATCATCCGCACGATCGGTCATCCGAAGGAACGGTTCGGCGAAGACTACCTCCGCATGCTTCGCGCCATCCGATTCTCGACGCAGCTCGGCTTCGCCATCGAACCCGAAACCTACGCCGCCATCGGCCGCAACGCGGCGAGAATCGCTCAAATCAGTGGCGAGCGAATCGCCGCCGAATTGGAGGGAACGCTCGTCCATCCGAATCGAGCCGCCGGGGCCGCCATGCTCATCGAGACGGGCTTGGCCGAGGCGGTCTTCCCCGGCTTTGCCGGCGATTCGGCCCCGCAGGCCATTGCGGTGCTCGGCCAATTGCGGCGAAACGTCGATTTCCCGCTGACCTTGGCCGCATTCTTCGTGGGGCATCCGACGGATTTCGCCATGAACAAGTGCGAAGTCCTCAAGCTCAGCAACAAACAGACCAAACACATCGAGTTCCTGCTCTCCCATCGCGGCGGGCTGCTCGATTCCGGGATGTCGCTGGCCCAACTGAAGAGATTCCTGGCAGAGCCCTGTTTCCGGGACCTCTATGAGTTGGAGCGGGCCATCCAGAAGGCGGCTGCTTCAGAGACCGGCTTGGCCCATCTGATCGACCTGCGCAGACGAATCCGAGATCTCGGCGACGTCGACGTCAAACCCAGGCCGCTGTTGAACGGCCATGACCTGATGCGTCTGGGAGCCATGCCGGGACCGAGCCTCGGCCAACTGGCGGAAGAACTCTACATCGCGCAGCTCGAAGGCGAGGTCGCAAGCAGGGAGCAAGCCGGGCAATGGGTCAGCGAGTGGCTTCGCCGGCATCGCTCCACACAATAACGCAACATCAGGCCGGCGTCGAGATTCATGTCGAGGCGCTGCCCACCGGCATCCTCGCCGCAGATGGAACACAGAACCGCCGCTTTGCGACCAGCCTGAGCGGTGCGTGATACGCAGCCTACGAATGACGCATGGCCCATAGGGTGCGTACTGCGCACCATCTTCATCCGATTGCGATGCTCCACAAGGGAACAAACACTCGCCCTGGTGCGGATGCAGTTCGATTTGGCCTTGTTTTCTGTTAGAATGGAAGCCCGAATGTTCTGCGAGTTCTGTTGTGGCGGCGACGGCATGCCACGTCAGAGTTGGAGTAGAGAAAAGCAATGGAATTCGGATGGCGAAATGGTTCGGCTCTTCTGCGTGCCCGTCTTGTTGCTTGTATCTGCCTGCTCGGCGCCGGCCGGTATACCGGCAGCCTGAGCAACGCGGGCGAACGGATCGAGCTGCGCGATGCCGCCGGCAAGGTGATCCACAGCTTCCGCTATGAAGACAACTGGTACAAGGCCACCGATGGGGCGGGCTTCTCGCTCCCAGTCGTCGATCCGGCGACCGCAGACCACCACGCCACAGGAATTGATCTTGGACTTCGACCCCACCAACGATCCCATCCACGGCAACCAGGAGCAGCGATTCTTTCACGGCTATCCGCTGAAAGACCTGTTCGCCGGGATTCTGAGCCGCCTGTTTGCTCTGTCGGCGAGATCTCCGGCCTCGGGCTAACGCAAGTGACATTCCGGTCCGACGAGTGGGGGGAAAAGGGGGGCGCCGACTACCGCAGACCGACCCTATACAGCCAGATTATATCCAGAAGTTGGTCGCCACCCGGAATCTACAGCCCTCGTGAAATATGCGGGATAACGCGATGGTCCGCTCGTGCTCGCGAGGTCGGTCCGGGATATGGTCGAGAACAACGGCGATGTCGATATCGCTCTCCGGCGTCAACTGCCTCTTGAGGACGGGAACCCTGCAAGAGTATGCCTGCGATCGTTTTTTGCCTTGGTGGCCTTTGCGCCTTTGCGAGGGATATGGTGTCTCTGATAGAATGCCCGGCGTGGAAATGTATCCGCTCAAATCGGCGCCGGTGTTCAAGCCTCGGATCTGGGGCGGGCAGAAGCTGCGCGAGGTGTTCGGCAAGGACCTGCCGCCGAACGAGAAGATCGGCGAGAGCTGGGAGATCGCCGACCTGCCGGAGGGCAAGTCCATAATCGCCAATGGGGCTTTTCGCGGTTTGACCCTCGGCGAGGTCGTACGCCGGCATGCCGAGGAGATCGTGGGGACGAAGGATTGGCGCCGTGGGTCTGTGTCGCGGGTATCCCGGCCACAATTCGTGGGCGGGACGCCCTCGACACAACCA
>DCUI01000138.1 GCA_002327785.1 Phycisphaerales bacterium UBA2218 | reverse complement strand
TCCGCGGCTTGCAGGATCGCTACGAGGCGCACCACCGGGTGCGGTTCACAAACGAAGCCCTCTTCCAGGCAGTCGAGCTTTCGACGCGGTATATTACCGGCCGCTGCCTGCCGGATAAGGCGATTGACGTGATGGACGAGGCGGGCGCCCGCGTGAGGCTCAAGAACATGACGCCTCCGCCGGACCTGACCAAGATCGAGTCCCGGATCGAGGAACTGCAACGCGAGAAGGACGAGGCGGTCCGCAACGCCGACTACGAGCGTGCGGCTTCCCTACGCGATGAGGCCCAGCAGCTCGTCGAGGAGAAGACCAAGCTCCATAAGAGCTGGTACGAGCAGAACAAAGAAACCACCGGCGTCGTCGATACCGAGATCATCGCCGAGGTGGTCAGCAATATGACGGGCGTGCCGTTGACGAAGCTGGAGAAGAAGGAGACCCAACGGCTGTTGGAGCTCGAAAACGAGCTGCACAAGACGGTGGTTTCACAGCATGATGCAATCACGGCGGTCGCCAAGGCGGTGCGGCGAAGCCGAAGCGGCATGAAGGATCCGAATCGTCCGATGGGCTGCTTCATCTTCCTCGGACCCAGCGGCGTCGGCAAGACGCTGCTCGCCCAGGCGCTGGCCGAGTTCATGTTCAACGACCGCAACGCCCTGGTCCGGCTCGACATGAGCGAGTTCATGGAGAAGCACAACGTCAGCCGGCTCGTCGGCGCCCCTCCGGGCTACGTCGGCTACGAGGAAGGCGGCCAGCTTACCGAGCGAATCCGCCGGCGGCCCTACGCGGTCCTGCTGCTCGACGAGATCGAAAAGGCCCATCCGGACGTCTACAACATGCTGTTGCAGATCATGGACGAAGGCCGCCTGACCGACAGCTTCGGCCGCGGCATTGACTTCAAGAACGTCGTGCTCATCATGACCAGCAACATCGGCGCCGAGCTGATCAAGAACCAAGGCGGATTCGGCTTCGGCAAAAAGTCGCCCGAGCACAGCTACGAGAAGATGAAGGACATTCTCTCGAAAGAGGTGGAGCGCCACTTCCGGCCGGAGTTCCTGAACCGCGTCGATGACACGATCGTCTTCAAGCCGCTCAACCGAGACGACCTGCAAACCATCGTCGATTACGAGCTGAACAAAGTGTTCAAGCGTTTGACCGAGCATGGGCTCAGACTCGAGCTGACGCCGGCAACCCGGGAGTTCTTGATCGACAAGGGGTACAACCCCGAGTTCGGCGCCCGGCCGCTCCGCCGGGCCATCGAGCACTATATCGAGGACCCGCTCTCCGAGGCGGTCCTGGCCGGCAAGTTCAAGGGCAAGAATCTCGTTCGGATCGACGTCCAGGACGAAGAGCACTTGAAATTCGAGGGCGAAGAGGTCCCCGAGCCGGAGAAGGCCAACAAGGAAACCGTGCCATCCACATAACGACAAGGCCCTCACGGCCCTGCTGAGGAGTTGAAAGGCCGTGCGTCAGGCAACTGATGCACGGTCTGTTCTTTTTCTTCTGTCAAGCACCAGCAGAGGAACAGAAACAAAGACTCGCGACAACCAAAGGCCGGATTCTCTCGCTCTCATCGCAATTTCCTCCCAATTCACTGCGTCACGATCTCGCGAGTCGCCTGCTGTTTCAGACGATCCTCACGCGGTTTCCTTCGACTCGCAGCCGGCCTTCGGCAAACAGGCGGATGGCCTGCGGGTACGCAAGGCATTCTTGCTCGAACACCCGCTCGGCCAGGGTATCGGCCGTGTCGTCGTCCTGCACGGGGCAGGTTCGCTGCACGATGATCGGACCCCGATCATACTCGTTGGTGCAAAAATGCGCCGTGCACCCACTGACCTTGCAGCCGGCGGCCAGCACCGCTTCGTGCACGTGATGACCCCACATCCCTTGGCCGCCGAAACTCGGCAGCAGCGCCGGGTGGATATTCATCACGCGGTTCTCGTATCGGGGCGGGATCTTCCAGAGACACAACCAGCCGCCCTGCACAACCAGATCAACGCTTGCGGCAGTCAGTTCTTCTTCGAGCCGTGCACTGAACGCGTCGATATCCGGATAGTCCTTCTTGCGGACAACCTTCACGGGAAGCCCTGCGTTGCATGCCCGCTCGACGCCTGCCACGGTCGAGAGCGAGCTGACGACCACCGCGATCCGGGCGTTCAACTCGCCACGCCGGATGCATTCCTGGATGTTGAGCATGGTCCGGCCGCCACCGCTGATGAGGACACCGATGCGGATTGGCTCTTGAGGCGAAGCGGAAAGCGGGAAGCGGGAAGCGTCTTGTGTCGCCCGACTTGGCTCCCGCCGCGCGTCTCCAGGGCCTTCCTCGATGTCGCGGCCGGCATCCAGGGCCTTGTTGACCAGCCGGTCGGCCTCCTTGTTCTTCTCGCGCATGACGTGCTGAACGATGCAGCTTTCGAACCCGCTGCGAAGCTCGTTGACCTCCTTGAACAACGGGCGGATCAAATCGCTCTTGACCTTGTACGCCCCCTTGAGCTGCCTGACCATCAGCTCGCTATCGGTGTAGACTGTCAGGTCCGTAGCCCCCAGGTCCCTGGCGGATTCCAGGGCCTTTACCAGAGCAGTGTACTCAGCTACGTTATTCGTCGTCTCGCCGAGGAAGATCGCCTTGGCCCGCAGCAGCTTGCCGTCGGCATCACAGATCACGAAGCCGGCCGCCGCCGGTCCCGGGTTGCCCCGGCTGCCTCCGTCTGTATGCACGACCACTTTCATACTTGCATCTGGGAGTTGGTGAGTACCAGAATTCTCGTGCAGTTGGGGCAGCGAATGATCTCATCGCGGGTCATCAGGAGGTTGACGCTCTCGGCGGTAATCCCCATGAAACAGCCGCCGCAGCTATAAGCGGCATTCCGCCCTTCCTGCTCCTCGATCGCCGCCACGGCCTCCCCGTCATACGTTTCCGCCACGCGTTTGAAGACCTTCAGCGGCTCCGCCGGGATCGTCCTGGCCGCCTCGTTCCACTCCGCCTGGATCTTCGCAATCTCCGCCTCATGCTCGACGGCTGAGGCATCCGTGGCCTTTCGCGTCTGCTCAAGCTGCTGTTTCTGCGCCTCGATCTGCTTGCGAATAGTCTCGCACTCCGCCTCGTCCGTCTCCACGGCCTTCATCAACTCCAGGATCTGGCTTTCCAGCTTGGAATTGTCGGCCCGAGTCGTGTTCAGTTGCGTCAGGACGGCGGCGTACTCCTTGTTGCTCTTGGCGGTGTTCAGGGCGGCCCGGAGCTTGCTGACTTCCTCATCCCGCACCTTGAGCTCCAGTTCGAGGCGGCTGGACTGCACCTTGGTCAGTTGCAGCTCCTCTTTCTTGGCTTCGAGCGCGTTCTGAAGACTCCTGACCTGGTTCTCCTGGATGATGACGTTTCTTCTGCTGCGGGAGAGCTTGGCCTTAGCAGCCCGCAGACGATTCTCCACACTCTGAAGTTTCATCAGGCCATACAATATGGGTCCCATGTATTCTCCTCATGGCGCCGGTCGGCGAACCCTCGTCGCAACGGCCCGGTGTCATAGTTCTGAACCACTTATTATCCGGGGCCCCGCATTCTTCCGCAATGAAAAAATCATCCGTGCTCCGGAGATATTTTTCACGGCTCGCACCTGCCGGAAAGACTCCCACTTCGGGCATGGACGGCCGCCTCGGAATCTGCTACATCTATGGCCATGAAAGAATTTCTTCAGCAACTCATTCGAGCCGATTCGACGCCCGACAAGGGTGAAGCAATGGCCGCCGAGGTCGTCGCCACGTATTTCAGACGCCATGGAATCGATTGCCTGCTCGACCAATGGGACGGCAACCGGGGCAATGTCATCGCTCACGTAAAAACCGCCGGCGCGCGACCCGCCCTGTTGTTCGTGTGTCATCTTGATGTCGTCGGTCCCGGCGAAGAGGACTGGCGGCATGCACCGTTTGGCGCCTTGGAGGAAGACGGGAGAATCTACGGTCGAGGCACGACCGACATGAAAGGCGGAATTGCCGCAGTCGCTGTGGCGATCTGCGAGGCGGTCCGTTCACAGACCCCATTGCAGGGCGACATCGTTTTCGCCGCCACCGCGGGCGAGGAAACCGACAGCGCAGGGATCGCGAGGTTCATGCAGGACCGGGATGAGCTGCCCCCGCTGGCCGGCGTCGTCGTTCCCGAGCCGACGGATTTCGCCGTGGTGACGGCCCATCGCGGCCTGTTCTGGCTCAAGATCACCACCCGAGGCAAGGCCGTGCACAGTTCCATGCCCGACCGAGGAATCAATGCCATCGGCTCAATGAAGCGGGTGCTCGACGAGCTCGAGCGGTACCAGGTCCACGCCGAGCCGCACCCCCTGCTGGGCAACTGCTCGATGAGCATCAACACAATCGCCGGCGGAGAGGCAATGAACGTCGTGCCCGACCGATGCACTCTCGGTGTGGACATCCGCACGCTCCCGGGACAGGATCACGAGGCGATCCGATACGATTTCGAGCACATGCTGGCCCGACTCAAGACCGGCGTCCCCCAGTTCGACGGCGAGCTGTTCGTCGAGCGCTCCGTCCACGCGATAGAGACCGATCCCGAGTGCGACTTCGTCAGGAGGTTCTGCTCGGCGGTGAACGTCGATCTGACCAACGTGGTCGGTTTCACCACGGACGCCCCGCATCTGCTGCCGCTCGGAGCCCCCATCGTGATCTGCGGTCCCGGCAAGCCCAAGATGTGCCACCAGGTCGATGAGTACATCGATGTCGCGGATCTCCGGACGGGGGTTGAGCTGTTTACCGGCGTCATTCGACAGTTCCTGACCTGATCGCAGGAATGTTTGAGAACATCCATGACTTTTGTCGATATTTGGACTTGACAAGGATTATCCGGTTCTGTAGGATCACAGTGGAATTGTTAGTTGTGCGGAATTCTTCAGTGGTTCGATTTAGGGACAGCAGGCACAGGCATTCAACGCGTCGCGCCGTGACGGTGCGGACGTTGCGCCTGCATTTCGCCGCCCGCGCCGCCGTGATTTGCGCCGCCATCATGACGGTAGCCCCGGGAAAGGAGGCTGCTCCCTAAAAGGACCTGGTAACAAGTCGTCAAATCAACCAAGCCTTTCAGGGAGCATGAGACCCTGAAAGGCTTTTTTATTTCCACCGGACCAGCAAGGCAGAACGCTTTGCGAGGACGTGGGAGGTATGCCAAATGAAAGGGGTCAGAAAAATGGACATCGACTGCTATTGGGATTACGCCCGCGCGTTGGTGGAATCGCGGGGCCCGGCGTGGCGCTACGATGAGACCAAGCCGTGTGGCGCGAACTTCAACAATTTCTTTCTTGCCAGGGTCTATGACACGTACCACCGGAGGTTCAGGGACTACAAGCGGGAAACCGGCCAGATCGTGGAGTTGCTCGGCATAGCCCCGTCCGCCACGGTGATCGACATGGGCTGCGGCACCGGTGCGTTCGCCATCCACGCGGCGGAGCACTACCGGAAGGTCTATGCCGTCGATGTAGCCAGAGCGATGCTGAACCGGGCACGTCGAAAGGCGAGGAGAGCCGGACTGGGTAACATCGAGTTCCGTCGCGGCGGATTCCTCACCTATGAACACCCGGATGATCCGGTCGATGCGGTTGTCTCCGTCATGGCGCTGCACCATCTGCCGGACTTCTGGAAGCTCGTCGGTCTGCACCGCCTGGCATCGATGTTGCGGCCGAACGGCCGGCTCTATCTGTCGGATGTGGTCTTCTCTTTCGACGGAGCCCGGTACGAGCCATGCATCCGGCAATTCATTCAGAAGATGAGCCTCGACATGGGACCGGAGGGCCGAGCGGCATCGGAGACGCACGTGCGAGAGGAGTACAGCACCTGTCACTGGATCATGGAAGGCATCCTTAAGAAAGCGGGTTTCCAAATCGACGATGTCAATTACACCAATGAGTTTCTCGCGAGGTCGCAAGCCCAAGGCAGGACGGAGAGCGAACCATGACGACACGAGACCATCCAACGCTTCGGGAGTTCCGGGGAACGGACTTGTTTTCCGTCAAATCGCTGGTGCACCGGACCATCGCGATATGCTATCCGGGGCACTATTGCATGGAGGCGGTGCGGTTCTTCGCCAATTACCACAATGAGCAGGCCATCCTCCGAGATGCGCAGGAGGGCAATACGCTCGTGCTCGACAGGGCCGGCCGGATCTTCGGGACCGGCACCCTGGTCGGCGACGAGATCAAGAGGGTCTTCGTGGAGCCCGCGATGCAGAAGCACGGCCTTGGCCGGCTCATTATGCGACAGATGGAAGAGAAGGCTGCCTCGCTGGGTATCGGGACAATCCGGCTGGATGCCTCACTGCCGGCCAAACCGTTCTACGACGGTCTTGGTTACGCCACTATCGAAGTGGCGTCTCTCACCGTGGAGAACGGCCGGCGCCTGGATTTCTTCAGAATGCAGAAGGCCCTGGAATCAAGGAGATAATCATGGCGAAACACTCGTTCCATATCGTCGATGTCTTTGCAGAGCGCAAGTACGCGGGCAATCAACTGGCAGTCTTCAAAAACGCCGGAGGATCGTCGGGCAAAGATGGCCTTTCTCTTCTGCCGCCAGACCGTCGAGACCCAGAACCAGATCCACGCGAGGAGGTTCGCCGACTACTACGGCATCGTGGAGGACCCGGCCACCGGCAGCACGAACAGTTGCTTGGCCGCATATCTCGTCACGCATCGCTACTTCGGCACAGATCAAATCGACGCCCGGGCCAAGCAGGGCCACAAGATCGGCCGACCGTCACGGCTCGATCTGAGGGCACACGAAGATAGCCAGAGAATCAATTTCCAGGTAGGCGGATGCGTGTTCGCCCTCGCGAAAGGGAGACGATGTCGCGAACTACAGCTACAACTGCGAGCACTGTCGCCGCTGCATCGACGCATGCCCCGTTCATGCAATCGACAGTGGGACCGTGAATCAGAAGCTTTGCAGGGGCAACTGCGGAGGCAAGACAGCGAGAGGCGATCCGTTGTACGTCTGTAACACGTGCAGGAAAATCCGCCCGAACGGCGCCGCCCTGCGAGGTCGCCGCGGTGGCTCAGCGTGAAAGAAGTTGATGGAGAGCAACTCACATGGAGAATGATAGAGAACGGACTGCATGTTGCGGCTTGCACTGCGGGGACTGCATCCCGGCGAATGAGGCCCTTTTCAATACCGCCGGGAAACTGAGGCGGCAGCTTGAGAATTGCCGGTTCGACGAGTACGCCAAGTACAGCGGAATTGGCGCCTCTGCCGGACCGATATGCGCCGCCGAGCGGCCGGTTGATGCGGGCCAGGTCCAGGGACGCATTTGTCGGCTGTGTCGCCCTGCGACGGATCGGCGAGGGCATCTGCGAGATGAAACGGCTCTTCGTACTGCCGGCGTTTCGAGGCCGGGGAATAGGAAAGCCCCTGGCTCAGGCGGTTATTGAAGAGGCCCGACGAATCGGGTATAAGCGTATGCGACTGGATACGGTGCTCGAACCCGCCAAGAGCCTGTATCGATCGCTGGGCTTTGGGGAGACCCCGCCGTATCAGCAAGTGCCAATCGAAGGCGTAGTGTTCATGGAATTGGAGCTGTGATGGCCGTACACTTCAAGAAGTATCATGGGCTGGGCAATGACTATCTGGTAATCGATCCGAACGTCCGAGACTTCGCCATGACCGAGGCGAATATCCGCCTGATCTGCGACCGCAACTTCGGCGTCGGCTCGGACGGCATTCTCTATGGCCCAAGATTCGAGGGCGAACTGCCTTCCTTGCGGATATTCAATCCCGACGGCAGCGAGGCGGAGAAAAGCGGCAACGGCCTGCGCATCTTCGCCAAGTACCTCTTCGAGCGAAAGTACGTCCACTCGAAGACCTTCAAGATCAAAACGCTCGGCGGCATCGTGGACGTGCAGGTCAAAGACAACGACGCGAGCCTGATCCGCATCAATATGGGCAAGGTGACGTTCATCAGCAACGAGATCCCCGTAGCCGGCGAGCGGCGGGAAGTCGTAGACGAACCGCTCGTCATCGACGGCATCGAGTACAAGGCGACCTGCCTGTCCATCGGCAATCCGCATTGCGTGATCCCGATGCAGGAAGTCAGCGAACAGACTGCGCGGGCCCTGGGACCGCACGTCGAGAATCATAAGATGTTCCCGAACCGCATCAACATGCAGATCGTGCGGGTGATCGACCGGGCCAATATCGACGTGCGAATCTGGGAGCGTGGGGCGGGCTACACGTTGGCGTCGGGCAGTAGTTCCTGCGCCGCCGCCGCCGCCTCCCACCGGCTCGGCCTCGTGGACAGCGATGTCACCGTCCACATGCCCGGCGGCACACTGCACATCGAGATCGCCGGCGACGGCCAAATCCACATGACCGGCCCGGTCGAAGGGACCTTCGAAGGCAGCTTCCACCAAGACCTGATGAAGAGAATATCAAAAGGCAAACAGTAAATATCAGACATGCGGAATCGCCTCCGGCGATAGCTGCTTTCATTTTGGATTTTGTTCTGCAATTTTGGTTCTTGCGTTTTGACGTTTGATATGACCATGGTGAGTTGGCCGAAATTGAGACCCGCGACGAATGCCGACTGCAAGCCGGTGCGAAATCTTGTCTTCACAGTCCTCGACGAGTATGGCCTGAAACCCGACCCCGGCGGCACCGACGCCGACCTCGACGACATCGAGCAATCCTATCTCGCACGAGGCGGCGTATTCCGCGTCCTCGAAGAACAGGACGGCTCCATCATCGGTTCCTACGGCCTATATCCGATGGAGCCGGGCGTCTGCGAGCTGCGAAAGATGTACCTGAACCGGGGCTATCGAAGCAGGGGTCTCGGCCGGCGCCTGCTGGAGGACGCCCTGAATCATGCAAGACAATCAGGCTTCCAAAGTGTCACCCTCGAAACCGCCTCCGTCCTGAATGAAGCTATCCGCCTCTACGAAAGCTACGGCTTCAAGCCCTGCCGGGCTGACCATCTCTCCTGCCGCTGCGACCAGGCGTACGTGCTCGAACTTCGGTAGAGGTCACGCGGCGGATCAGGTTGCGTAAGAGATCGATATCACTTCAAGTAGGCCCATTTTTCCCGGGTGTTGGGGCGATACCAGAAGAGCTGCCAGTAGCATTGGTCGGTTTCGAAAACATCGATAGGGCTCGTGGCGGGATCGAAGTCCGTGGGCAGAACACCGAAGCGTTTCATCTCCCGTATGTACTGCCGGTTGGGCCGAAAGTCCGGCATACCGAACCGGGGCGGCTGATCGTACTGCCTCTTGCGCTCCTGCATGAGCGACAGAAGGAACCGGTAGTCCGGGTCATCAGTTCCCGCGAACTGATACGCACACGAGCCCCAGCCGCCTGCCGCCTTCGGCAGCGGTCCCAGCAGCAGTGGAGAGCGCTCCGGCCGCGACAGGTTCAGCAGGACATTGGCGGAGAATCGATAATCTTCCTTCTGAACGATGCGCTCGTGGGGAGCCGTACCAAGGGTCCGCACCAGCTCTCGCCGCCGTTCCTCCGACATACCCACGGGCAAGTGCGGGGCTTGCTTGTCCGGCCCGTGGCACTGCCCACACTGCCGGCCCAAAACGGGAGAACGAAAGACCGAGTGCGCCAGCCCCTCCCGAGCCTGATCCTCAGCCGTGCGGAGTGCGGCATACGTGCCGGCGTAGGGCGCGCCGCTCTCGATCCACAGCCAGACGGTTCGCCGCTGCTCGGGCGTGACGGTCACCTCGTAGTGCGAGCCGTCGAGTTTGGCCAACAGAGGGCTGGCGGATGAGCCGATTGTGCGGGGCGCCTGGTTGCCCAGCCCGTTGCGCCCGTCCGCCACCTGCCCCGTCGCGAGCAACGTGTAATAGCTGATCGACCAGCAAGGGCCGAGATCGCCAGTCAGAACGACGTGCCCCTGCGGGTCTGCATAGCTGTGACAGACGGCGCAATGGGCGTCGAGCACAGGTTGAATATCCCTGCGGAAATCCAACACGTCCGGCAGCCCTTCGAACGGCTCGATCCGGCTGGGCGGCCGGGTCAGGGCCTGCGCAGTTCGACTGCCGGTCAGGGCTGCGGTCTGCGAGCGAGGCTCGTGGCAGCCGACACAGCCGAGCACCTCGCCCGGCATGGCATTCGTGAAGCTCTGCATCCGCTTGACGGACCGATCCTCGGCGTCCAAGGCCACGAAGAACACGGGCCGGCCGGCGGGGACCTCGAAATACGCCGAACCGTCCTCGTCCACCGGGACCGTACCCAGGACACGCTCCAGGAGGAACGTTCCAAGCCAGGAAGTGAGGTCCATCCCCCCGCTGAAGTTCACGGGCTTCGGCAGGATCTCCAGAACGAGCAGCCTGCGGATCGTCCCACGCTCGACGCCTTCCATCCGGCGGCCTTGATAGACATCGGCCAGAAACATACGTCCCGTCGTCTGGCTGTCATCCGTGCGAGCGGTCAACAGCGTCTCTCGTGGTCTCGGACGCACGGGTACCGGCTCGTGAAGATTGGCCTGGCCGCTGTAGGCCAGCATGGGAAGGGTCCGGCCATCGCGATGGCCGAGCAGGAGCTGCTTGTGGGCGGCGACTATGTACCAGTTGTCGTCGATAGGCACAGGGTCATTGAATGCGCCCTTGGTCGTGAGACGGCGGCAGGCCCGCGCATCATCCGGGCCCTGGCGCGGCGTCACGCGAGCGACGTGTCCCCTGTGGTCGGGAGCGCCGTGGCCGGGCGAATCGATGAGCATGACCTCGTCCGAGCCGGGTATCGGCTTGGCGTCAATGTACAGCGGGTAGTGCTGCTGGTTGCCGAAATATGCCGCGACCGCCGTTCCATCCGAGTTCATCGTCCAGAGTTGGTGGTATCCCACCTGGGACCGGTCCACATACTCCCACCGGGTATAGAGGATGCGCCCGTCAGGCAGAACCGCGGGCGTGTTGTCATGCTCCAAGTTGAACGAAAGCGGGCGGAGGCCACCGCCATTGCGATCGCATCGAAAAAGCGTGCCGACCTGGGTCATCCAGCAACCAACCCACCGCTGACTCCGCGTCGAGACCAGGACGATGTGATCGTCCGGCAGGTAGATGGCTTCATAGTCGTCGTACGGACCTTGCGTGATCTGCCTCAGGCCCGATCCGTCGGCCTGGATCTCGTGCAGGTGGTAGTAATCGGAGCCGGCCCTCCGGTAGGAGAAGAGAATCGTGCGGCCGTCGTAGTGCATATGGGGGTCGCGGATGCTCCCGCCGGCGGGGTCGAGCAGGACCCGGACCCGGCCGGTGGCGGCGTCCAGCAGATACAACCCGCTCTCATCCGGCCGGCCGTTGCCGGCGTAGGCCTTGTGGTCCTCGTCGTCGCAGTAGTAGCCCAGATTGGCATACCAGTGCGCATCGTCGTAAGTCAACCGCGTGCAGAAGACGACCTGCTCAACGCCCAGTTCGGGCAAACGCTGAAGCGCTTCACCGCCTTGAAAAAGCCCGCCGCCCGCGAAGGACATCCGGGCGAAACTCACGAGGCAGCACAGGACCAGGATCGATGGCGGCATGTTTGCAGGCCGCAAACGTCTGGGCACATCGTAGACAGAACCATTCGTCATCGTGCTCTCCTCACGCCGAGTCACTATCCCCGCGAAACGGGCTGTACATGATTCTTGATGATAGAACTTCGGCCCGAGACTGTCAACTGAAACGCCGGATCAGAGGCAACATCGGATATGAGCAGAACACCCGGCGGCCCTGTTGACTCGTCATGCTGAGGCGGAGCCGAAGCATCCGGGCAGCGACGGGAAAGCCTACCCTATTCGCAGGCCGGATCTCTCGCTACGCTCAAGATGACAAAGCCAACAAAAGCATCAGAAGGCAAACTGATCCCGAAAGGCGGCCTCGAAATCGTAGACGTCGTTGAAATCGTCGATGGAGTCCGTGGGCTGGGCGCTCATCCACTCGTTGTCAATGAGGATATAGACGATCTGGCCGAAGTCACGCGTGGTGCGCAAACCCCACGATTTGAGCACGAGCAGGGCCAGCCGGCCATATCGTTCGAGGGCCATTCTCCGGAGACCCTCGCATAGAATCTGTCCGCTGACGTGGCGAGGCTCCTTTGTGACGTTCTGGACGGTGTAGCCGAGCCCCTCATAGACGAACTTGAACGCCGCCGGGCTGTAGCGCCCGGTCTGGCGGGCGATCTCCTCGATCGTTCTCTTCATGCCACCCTTCGAATTCACTATTTACTATTGACGATTTACTATTTGGGGATACTGTGCAAGGCCCAAATCGCAAATAGTAAATAGTAAACCGTCAATTCTACGATATCTTCTGTCCGGGCGTGGCGCCGGCGTCGGGGGCGAGGACGAAGATGTCCTTGCCGCCGGTGCCGGAGGCGAGAATCATCCCCTCGGACAGGCCGAACTTCATCTTGCGAGGCTTGAGATTGGCGAAGAAGACCACGTGCCTGCCGACCAAGCTCTCGGGCTCGTAGGCGGTAGCGATGCCGGCCATGACGTTCTTCTGGCCCAGGCCGACGTCCAGGACCAGATGCAGCAGCTTGTCAGCGCCGGCGACCCGCTCGGCGCTGACGATCCGGGCCACTCGCAGGTCGATCTTGGCGAAATCCTCGATTGTGCATTCCGGCTTGATCGACTCGATCCCCTCGCCCTGCGGCTGCACAGGGGCCGCAGCGGCGGGAGCCTGGTTCTCCTTGCTCTCTTCTACCATGGCGGTAATCTTCTCCTCGTCAACTCTCTCGAACAATCGCTCGAACGCACCGATCTGGTGGTTCTCCAACGTCTTTTCCACGTCCGCGAATTGCAGCGGCTCGACACCCAGGAACTTCTCGACCTTCCGCGCGAACTGCGGCAGGATCGGCTTAAGGTAGATCGTCAGGACCCGCACCGCATTCAGCACGGCGGTCAGCGTGGTCTGCGTCTTGCCCGCGTCCGTCTTGGCGGTCGCCCAAGGCTGGTTCTGCTCGACGTATCGGTTCGCATCGTCCGCCAAAGCGCTGATCGTCCGCACCACCGTCGCATAGTTCAGGCCCTCATAGCCCTCCATGATCTGCCCTTTGGCGGCGGCCAGCCGGCCGATGAGCTGGCCTCCCTCCGCGTCCAGCGTGCCGAGGCGACCCTGGAACTGCTTCGTAAGCATCGGGCCCGAGCGCGACGCCAGGTTGGCATATTTGCCCACGAGGTCGGAGTTCGTCTTGCCGATGAAGTCCTGGATCGCCAGGTCGATGTCCTCGACCGCGTCCGTCAGCTTGCTCGCGTAGTAGTAACGCAGGTACTCGGGGTCCAGGTGCTTCGCGTAGGTGCTTGCCTTAATGAACGTCCCACGGGACTTGCTCATTTTCTCCCCGTTGACGGTGAGGAACCCGTGGACGAAGAGTTTGTTGGCGGTCTTGAAACGCGAGCCCATGAGCATCGCCGGCCAGAACAGAGCGTGAAAATACATGATGTCCTTGCCGATGAAATGGTACATCTCGTTGGCGGGGCTGTTCCACAGCTCGTCGAAGTTCAGGCCGTGCCGGTCGCAGTAGTTTCTGGCCGAGGCCATGTAGCCGATGGGGGCGTCGAGCCAGACGTAGAAATATTTGCCTGGTGCATCCGGGATCTCGATGCCGAAGTAGG
>DCUI01000312.1 GCA_002327785.1 Phycisphaerales bacterium UBA2218 | reverse complement strand
AGGTATTTCTCCAGTACCTCCGGGAGGCGGCGACGCGTTTCGCGCTGCGGATCGAGGGGTATTGCCTGATGACGAACCATGTTCACCTGATCGCCACGCCGCAGCGCGAGGATTCGCTGGCGGGGGCCTTGAAGCGCGTGGACCAGTTGTATGCGCAATACGTGAACCGTCTGCACGGGCGCAGCGGACACGTGTGGGAAAACCGGTTCTTCTCCTGCCCGCTGGATCGCGACCATTTGCGACGGGCCCTGGTCTACATGGAACGGAACCCGGTGCGGGCCGGCCTGTGTCGGGAGGCTTGGCAATGGCGGTGGAGTAGAAAAATAGGGTGCGTCCCCAGTATCCTCCCCAGTATCCCAGACGCCTCTTCTCCTCCTCGGCTATCGCCTCATCCGTCATCCCGGCCGGCCGGAACTGACATTGAGACTTGGCCACGTGTCGTGGTATTATGGAGGGCATCGTAAGCAGAAGCCGCGTGCACCGCCGGGTTTCGTGTTTTGTGGGAGTCATTTGATGCCTGTCATCCGACCGCAGTGTGGCCAAAGACAATGGATTTGGATCGTCGCCACGCTCGGCATAATGCTCCTGAACACCGGAGTGCTGAACGCCGGGCCGCCACGGATCGGGTTCCTGGCCGTTGAGTCGGCGCTGGACGAAATGGGCCCACACAACCAGGCGGCGTGGCGGACCGCGGCGAGACTGGGTGAGGCGACACTCCTCTTGCGGCAGAAGGACGGCTCTTTTGCCGACTCATCAGGCAACGCCCAGGATATGAGCGACTTCGACGTTCTTTGGTATCACCAGGGCGACGCCATTGAGCGAAACCTCATGTATCAAGGGCGCAGCCTTGCAGAAATCCGGCAGTTTGCAGCTAGCAGTGGCGGCGTGTTGCTTTCAGGTGGCGCGTTGGCTATGGTCGCGCAGCTTGGCCTCGAGACGCAGATACGCCCTCAACGCCACGAACTGGGCAACTGGCGTGACCCGGCCGGTATGGTGCCGATCGAGAAGACACACCCCGCCTTCCGCGGCCTGGAGGGCGATGCGGGCCTCGTTTGGATTAGCCGAGGGGGCTGCCGTGCGGTGGCTGATTTCTATTGGGGCGGACCCGCGGAAGGCATGATTCTGGCGAAGACGCCCTCCGGTCCGGAGAATCCTCTGGTCGAATACGTCTTGGGGCAAGGGCGTGTGATCGTCTTTGGCTGGCATTGGCCCGATTACGCTGACTCCGAGAGCCCGTATCTCGGCAACCTCACGCGTCTGACTTCAAACCTGCTGAATTACCTGGCCGACCGACGGACATGGCGTCCCTTCGTGATTCGATCGGAGTATCCTCCCGTAGCCTCGCCGGAAGAGCCGGGGGTCTCTCAACAACGGTGGCGGGCGCTGCGAATGGCCATCGAAGATCTGTCGGCGGAGTTTCCGGACCGTTACGCACATGGTGACGTCTATTTGAAGCGTCTGCGGGTGCTTCGAGACCGGCACGATCGTCTTTCGCAGGATTCTGAGCCAGCCACCTATGCGGCCATCGAGATGCAGTTCGAGGAGTTGAAGAATGAAGCCCTGCTGGCCAACCCTTTGTTGGATTTCGACCGATTGTTGATGATCCGGCGTCGAGCCGATCAGTTGGGCTTGCCCAACAACTTCAACAGCAATCCGGACCTCAAACCGGATGGCTATGACAATACGCTCGTCGCATTATCGCCCGTTCGGCCCGGCGGGAATTTGGAAACGATCTTCAGACCACAGGGCGATCGGTTCATCGGCGACGTCGATCTGCACTACGATGCGGACCGGTTGCTGCTGTCGATGCCGGACGCCGACGGTCGATGGGGTGTGGCCGAACTTTACCTGGACAGCGGGCGGCTGACGCCGCTTCCCCTGATCGACGAACCGGACGTGCACAATTACGACGCCTGCTATCTGCCCGATGGGCGCGTCGTCTTCACGTCGACGGCGCCGTTCGTCGGCGTACCTTGTGTCGGCGGGGCTTCGAAGGTGGCCAATCTCTATTTGCGCGAGCGCGATGGGCGGATTCGTCGTCTGACGAACGATCAGGACCACAACTGGTGTCCTACGGTGCTGAACAACGGGCAGATCCTGTACCAGCGTTGGGAGTATGCCGACATCGCTCACGCGTTCATGCGACTGCTGTTTCACGCGAATCCGGACGGCAGCCATCAGATGGAGTACTATGGCAGCAATTCCTTCTGGCCGACGGCCATGTTCTTCGCCCGGCCCATCCCGAATCACCCATCGAAGGTGATTGCGGTCGTTGGCGGCCATCATGACCTGCCGCGTCAGGGGCAGCTTGTCATCTTGGACCCCGCGAAGGGCAGCCACGAGACGAGCGGCGTCGTGCAGCGTATACCGGGCTTCGGGAAGAAGGCCGAGCCCGTCATCCTGGACGGCCTGATCGGTGGCAGTTGGCCCCTGTTTCTGCACCCCTATCCGCTCAGCGAGAAGTACTTCCTCGTTTCCTGCAAGCCCACGAAGACATCGTTGTGGGGCGTTTATCTGGTGGATGTCTTCGACAACTTCGTGTTGCTGTACGAGGAGGCGGGCCGGGCGATGCTCGAACCCATTCCGCTGCGAAAGACGCTGCGGCAACCGGTGATTGCGGACATCGTCCAGCCCGATCAAAAAGAAGCTACCGCATTCCTTATGGACGTCTATTATGGTCCGGGACTCCGAGGCGTGCCCCGTGGAACCGTCAAGTCCCTCCGGCTGATCAGTTATGAGTTTACGTTTCACGGCTTCGGCGGTGAACCGGACCGCGTCGGCTTCGACGGTCCCTGGGACGTGAGACGAATCCTCGGGACAGTGCCCGTCGAGACGGACGGGTCCGCTCATTTTCAAGTGCCCGCTTATACGCCCGTCGCCGTCCAACCACTGGACGCCGAAGGCAAGGCATTGGCCCTGATGCGTAGCTGGTTTACGGCCATGCCCGGCGAAGTTGTCTCCTGTGTCGGTTGTCACGAGCCGCAGAGTTCCGCTCCGCCGGTCCGGCCGCATCCGATGGCCCTGTCGCGAATGCCCTCAGAGATCAAGCCGTGGTACGGTCCGCCGCGGGGGTTCTCGTTTGTACGGGAAGTCCAGCCGGTGTTGGACGCTTATTGCATCCAGTGCCATCATGGCCGACCGCTGGAGAATGGGCTGACCGCATTCGATCTGACAGCCCGGCCGGCCGAAGACGTTCCGTCGCCTTTCCAGATGCACTTCACCCCGTCGTACGTGGCGTTGCACCGATTCGTCCACATCCCCACGCTGGAAAGCGATGCGCACTTGCTGCCCGCTCGGGATTTCCACGCCGATACGAGCGAACTGATCCAGATACTGCGCGACGGACATTACGGCGTATGTCTGGATTCTGAGGCGTGGGATCGACTCATCACCTGGATCGATCTGAACGCTCCCGCCCACGGAACATGGAAGGAAGTCGTCGGTCACATTCCCGAGAAAGCCAGGCTGGTCGCTCCGGGGGCCGCCCGTCGACGCGAATTGCACCGCCGCTATGCGGGAATCGACGAGGATCCCGAGGCCGTCTATCCTGCATCTGTCCTTTCGGCGGCCGTTCGCTCCAGTACCAGCCCACCGCCTGTTCGAAGGATGGCTGAGATCGAGCCACAAGGTACGAGTGGCGAGCCCCCAGTCGTTCACCACCAGGGACTTTCGCCGCAAGCTCCAGAAGTCGTGCCGGCGAGGCATCCCAGCCCCAAGCTCTTATTGCCACCCGATTCCATGAGCATCGCGCTTGCCGATGGCGTGACGATAGAACTGGTCCGTATTCGGTCCGGCGCATTCATCATGGGGACTGAGCAGGGCTATCCCAACGAACGTCCTGCCCATCCGGCCGTCATCGACAAAGGCTTTTGGATGGGTCGGTTTGAGATCACCAATCGACAATACGCATGCTTCGATCCCGCGCACGACAGCGGTCTGGAGACCGGAGAACTCTATCAGTTCGGCGACTACGAAAGGGGACATCCCTTGCGTCGACCCAAGCAACCTGTGGCGCGCGTCTCGTGGAATCAGGCGATGGCGTTTTGCGATTGGTTGTCGAACAAGACAGGCATGCGGTTCACCCTGCCCACTGAAACCCAGTGGGAATATGCCTGCCGCAGCGGCGGCACAAGCCCGCTTTGGTACGGCACCGTGGACGATGACTTCAGCTCTTCGGCCAACCTGTCGGACGCCACCCATCACACGGTTGATTATCCCCACGTCCCGACCGCCGTCCCGCCTTGGCGACCGGCGGATACTCGCTTCGACGACGGTTGGCGAGTCTCCTCGCCTGTGGGCACATTCCAGCCAAATCCGTGGGGGCTATTCGACATGCACGGCAATGTCGCCGAATGGACCCGTTCGACGTATTGCCCGTATCCACTGAGGGCCGAGGACAGGCCAGACGGCCCGGCAGGCCGAAAGACGGTGCGAGGCGGTTCCTGGCTGGATCGTCCCCGCCGCGCCCGGTCGGCGTTTCGAACGCATTACGAGCCATCGCAAGCCGTCCACGATGTCGGGTTCCGTTTGGTGTGCGAAGATACAACGCCTTAGGCAGGTCAGCATGTGCGCATCCACTCCCAAATCGCCCGACGCCATAGGGCGACTCGTTGTTTCTCTGTCTCGGTCCCAGCCAATTCCTCTGCCTGGGCAATGAGGGCTCCCAATTCCGCCATCCGCTTCGCAGTCCCCAGGCGTTCCCACGCGTTTGCTCTCCAATTGATGCCATCGCGGCGGTGATACGGAGGCGGGTAGTTCGTCGGATCGCAGGCGATCTCCTCCAGGCGCAGATAGAACCTCTTCATCGGCTCCCCCGCAGCGCCGAAATAAAGATGGAAGAACTCGTCGATCAACCCGTCGACATCCACTTCCGGATCGTCCCAGACCTTGGCCATCACATACTGCTCAAGCTGGTCCTGTTCGCCGCACTCGAAGATGCCCCGCACGCCGTCCCGAATGAACATCCGCATGGCCCGGGCGGTCTCGTGGAACATGACGTGCGGGAAGCATTTCCATTTCTCAATCAGGGCCGGCTCCATGGGATGATGATAGTAGACCCACAGGAACATGGGGGCCTCAGTCTTTTCCTGCCACGCTTTGTAGAACCGCATGTCGTTCTCCTTCATCTCGGCGTGGACGGGATAGTAGCAGGTATGCAGGCACGGGGCGACTGAGACGTTCGGTTCCAGATCGAAGTCCGGCGGAAAGGCGTAGCTCCAGTAGGCCAGCGTGGCGATGTACTTGTTCGGATGGGTCTTGCGCACCTCGCACGCGACGGCGTTGACGAAGGAGAACCAGTAGTCGCTCATCTCGCCGCTGCTGAAAAAGCCGGTCTTCCGATTGCCCCTGTTCTGGAGAAGCTCCTGACACGCCGCGCACGTGCAGAGACTGATGTTGTCATCGGGAACGATGGCGAAATAGCCGCCCATGGCTTTCCAGCCCTCGGGCAATTCGCCTTTGCCGTCGAAGTAGTCGCGTGCCATCTGCACCACCTGGTTGACCAGCTTGGGATTGGTGTAGCACAATTGAGAGCCAAGGCCTCGCGGGTTCTGGCATTGGTACTCGCCGTCGTTGAACACCGTCTTGATCGTGCTGCGGTGGAACGTGTGATTGCCGGCCCAGCGCTCGCCGCCCAGGCGGATCCGTCTCCAGTAGAGATAGACCTGCTCCTGCGTGAAATCGCCCCACTGTCCTCGCAAAAACGGCCAGGAGCCGTTGGAAAGTGCGCTGCGGTGCTTGAGGGCCGGCGACCGTCGAACATCGTCGCCCGCAACAGTCAGAGTCGCACACGAGGGGATGACTACGTTGAGTTCGGCGGGCCCATACCAGCGCATACCGCAAAAGCGTTCGAGGAACTCGTAGGTCGCCAGGCAGGTGCCTTGGTCGTCGTAGACACCTGGAAGCTCGATCTGGCCTGTACTGCGATCCGGATAGCCCACAGCCTTCCAGTAGTCGATTCGATGTCGCAAGCCCTGGAGCGTCTGATCCGTCGTGGATCGTCCCTGCGCCTTTCGATTTGCCTCTGTGTCCTCCCAATCCCTGCCGATCAGGATGATCGTGTCTGGTCGAAATGCGATGAGATACTCCTGTGGCTCGAAGTCCCCACCCCGCAAACGGAATCGCCGGGTCATGGAACTCTCACCGACGAGGATGCGACGGCCCTCATCCCGCTTGTTTTCGGAGCAGATGGGAATCTCTGCTCCCGTGATCTTCATGACGTGGCATTGCAGTTCAAGGGCGGCCAACTGTGCCGCCGGAGAGGGTCTTTCGGCAATAACGATGGAGCACGCAGGCATACCCTGCTCCACGAGATCGAAAACCGCCCGTGCTATTCCCTCCCGACCGGGGCTGAGCTGGACACCCGCCAACAGCGTGAGCGTAAAGAAGATTCGTTTCATAGCCTGCCATACCCCTATCGCTTCGTCAATCTGATGAATCTGTTCAGAGCAATCCTTCCCGCATCAGATGCTCATACAGCTTCTGTTCCAGTGTCCTTACGAGCTCCGGCTCATTGCGTTCGTAGATGTCCAGGATGTTCAGACAGATGATCTTGGCAGGGTTCTGCCCATACTCCTCTACCATCTCTCTCACCATACCTCGCTCCATCACGAAGATCTTGTCCGCCAGGTCGGCCATCTCCTTCGTCACCGGCCGGTTAGCCCCTCGGGATACTCCGGCTGAGCTGGCCTCGATCTCCAATCCGTTGTCCGCCGCGATCTTCCTGCACACCGCTTCGGCGGTCGGGCTCCGGTCTGCATTGGCATAACAGACAAACAGATAGTGCAACTTCTGTGCCATCCTTACACCTTCGTCTTCATTAGAACCATCGGTCAAATGTTCAGGCAGTATATCTGGAAATCCGACCTGCCGCGAAGCTACTCCTCTTCCGGCACTCTCCGGCCACTGCTGCTCTCGCCGTAGACTCCTCCTGCGGCGCGATTTCGATAGTTGCCTTCGTGATGAAGCGCCACCGGGAACGACTCACGTCCAGCCCCATTTTGCCAAACGTTACGCCCCATGTTGTCTTGACTTGCGGCCGTGATCTGGGCTATAATCGTTATGGTACGCAGAATGTACAGAACCCAGAATGTACAGAACCTCGCATCGGAGGTTTGTCAGATGACTACGTCGCCTCCTATTCTGGCCCAGCCGTTGGTCCCAGACGCCCTCTGGTTCACTCTCCTGCTCCTGACGATCCTGGCCTCGATGCATCACCTGGGCGCTCTGAGGGATCGCACGACCGGACGCGAACGTGGACGACATCCCATCCATGGAGCGGGCCATTGGCTCCACGACATGATTTCCCACAGGCACCACTGAAGCCTACAGGCCCCCGCGTACAGTCTCGCTTCCTCTCCCTCATCAAACAATGCGGGGGCTGTTTTCTCCTTGTGCTCCGCTTACCATCCGATCAATCCTACGACGTTTCGCAAGATGATTCATCCGATCAAGTCACGGAGGAGGCCAGCCAGTACCCACCGCTTTCGTCATCTGTAGTCTGTCGCAGAACGTTCGCAGTATCCCGCGCAGGTGTACCTTCCACCTTCGCGTTTGTCACGGTTTGGAAAGCTGAGTACGGTACTCATCCACATACAAACCGATCTTGTCAAAGGGGATTTCCCGGAAACCAAGCCTGTACGCCGGGGAACTATCCCGCAGAGAGAACGTCTCCGGCGGTCGGCCATCAAATTGCGGATCTCCATCCACACAGTTGTCCAGGAACGTAATGTAGGACCTTGCGGCGCTGTCCACCTCGTCCCATCGGCCGCCCCAGGAGACATTGCGGGCTACGACATTGCCTTTGGGGGCATCCGGTTCATCTTGAAGAATCCCGACAAGCTCGGGGTAGCGGTTGCGCCAGAGTTCGGAGAGATACGGCATGGCCTTCAGCCGCTCTGTCATGGTTGTCTCTACGTGGTCTGCGGCCCAGCCCTTGGCACGAGCATCGATATGCAGCGCCGGCCGGCAGTCTACAAAGATGTTGTTCTCGACCGTGCAATCGCGTCCGCCGCCGATGAACGCCGCTCGCGTGACCTGGTAGAACACATTGCCATAGATCTGCGTCCCGCAGAACATATCGTCCAGGTAGACTCCGACGCAGCCCCGTCCCCTGAACCCGGTGATCTCGTGCAGGTAATTGTGACGAATGACCGTGCCGCGCATCGTCCAATCCCGCCCTGCGTAGATAGCCCCGGCGTCATTCGACTCCAGGCAGACATGGTGGATCTCGTTGAACTCGATGATGTGGTCATTGCCTCCGAATCCGATCGCCATGTGGGGCGCATCGTGGATTAAGTTGTGCGTGGCCCGGTTCCCCACCCCGTCGAGCGAAATGGCCGGCGTGTACATACGATGCCACCGGCCGTAGTGATGGATATGGTTGTTGTCGGCGAAGTGGCCAGCGGGGGTCAGCGAGGCACGGTCTCCTCCCCGAAGGGTGACGCCGCCACCCCCCGTGCCGTAGATGTCACAGCCAATGACGCCGTTGTTATGCCCGCCTTCGATCTGGACAGCCCTGCTTCCAAGATTCCGCAATACACACCCGGCGATTCTCACAGCCTTGCAGTCTCTCATTACGACCGCAGTGCCCCGCGCCGCCTCGAAGACGATTCCCTGAAAAGCCAAATGCTCGACATCGTCAAGGGTCGCAAGCGTATCCGACACCGAGACGATGGCACGTCCCTTTTCGATAGGCGATGGAGGCCAGAAATAGAGAATGCCACGTTCCCGGTCCAGGTACCGCTCCCCTGGCATGTCCAACTCCGCCAGGATGTTCAGGCCATAAAACCATTGCCCGACACGGTATCCATAATGATGGTACGGCGGAACGACGGAAATCACTCGCTTGTCCGCATCGATGGACTCGACTTTCTGACGCTCGTCGGACCAATCCCAGAACCAATACCCGTGGACCCATGGATCGTTCTCCCCGAGCCAGCGTTTTGGCCGGTCCCCGTCGTACATGAACTTGCCGGTCTTGCTGCCCTTCGTACCCCGAACATTGACCGTGTCCGGCTCGACCAGCCCCACGATGTTGACGAAGCCCTCATTCGGCCAGCGAGCGAGGGTCATCGGCCGGTCGTTGAAGAACAGTTCCAGGCCGTCGCCCTTTACCTGTCCATAGTCGCGAATGCCAGCGGATTTCAGATCGACCTGAAGCACCTTGGTTCGAGCATCCTCGACAAGCCTCTTCAGAATGGTCTCGTCCGTGACGGGCTCCCAGCCGGTCATCTGCTGCCCGCCGACGAGCCGCACCTCCTCGCCCGGCCATGCCCGGTACGTCACGGGCTTGCCATCGCGTCCCGAATCCTCGGCAGTCAACTCGAAGGGGGCCTCCCTCTCATAGACACCCGCGCGCAGCCAAACAACGGTCTTCTCGTTACGATCGGACCGGCGCACGGCATCACGGGCCACTTCGAGAGTCCTGAACGGCCGATCCTTCGTCCCAGGCCAGGCATCATCGCCCCGCGGCGAGACAAAGAACTCGGCCGCCAGACACCGACTGCCCAGTACGGCGGAGATAGCCGTAAGTGCAATGGTGATCACAGTCCTCATAGTCAGGACGCCCCCAAAGGCAGTGATCCGACCTTTTGTTGCCTTGACACATCCATCCATCTGCGGCACCCATCTTGCTACTGATTGAACTCAGGCATATCGTGGCTCAGTCGTATCTTATGGCCAGATCTTCGGCCGATATCCGGCCGCACGACACCATACGCACCAATATAGTGGCCTCCCATACCCAGGCAAACCAGATTCTTAAGGACCAATGCCATGTCCTCCACCTCTGTCATCCTTTTCGGGGAACGACTCGACATCATATCGTCCGCCCTTCATCACCGACTCCCGTTTCGAAGACTTCCCGCATCACCGCCGAGACCCCTTCGGCCGCGCTTCCCGCGGATGTGGTCACCCTCCAGCAGATGGTCCTGCAACTGCTGGGGCAAATCAATAACAAGACCCGGGAGAACTTCGATCTGCAGTGTCAGTTGGGCTGGCTCCGGCGTCAGTTCCACGAAGGGATTCCTCTTGCGGCGGTCCCGCATCCCTTCGCGGCCGGCTTGGCGGGTGTCCTCGGGGCGGACAATCGCCCCTTCCACCAGCCAGAGGCCGGGGCCGACAGGCGATGTCGCCGGCAATACTGAGCCTGGGACAACCCCGACCGTTTCCACCGTTGAAAATGCTTCTGCCAGAACCGACCACGCTCGGTCAGTGCTCTTTGTTGTCTGTCTGCTGTCATCCATGCATTCCTTTCAATCGAATGGCAGCATTATCCCGCTCCTGCAACAACCGAACAGATGTCCCTCGCCGGACGGTTACCCCACTTCTGACCCATTCGGGCTCTTTTCAGGGTCAGCCCGAAAGACCGAAATTGCAAGTGCTTGCAAATCAAGGATTTATAGAACGCGCCCGGAGGGATTCGAACCCCCGACCGACGGATTAGAAATCCGTTGCTCTATCCTACTGAGCTACGGGCGCTCATTCTTTGTTCAAACGAAACTGCTGGCGATCCGTGATTATCTCCTCGAACAGACACGGCCGCCGGAAGCCGCCGTGGAATGCCTGCCAACTGCCACGGTAACGCCATCAGCTCTCTCGGGACGAAAGCCATGGCCCAATCTGGGCCACGAACCCGTTCAAGCAGACTTGTCTTTAGTCTATATTCAACGAGCCGATACTGCAAGAGTATTAGGGGGCAAGCTCTCCACGTTCCAGGTTTGATGTCTTGACGTCACACCGAGACGTAGGCTCCGCACGGACACCTCCGCCTGTTGCCAGTCATAGATTCCGTCAGCCCAACGTAACCGCCAGTTGTCGTTGTTGTCGGGGTAGTCGAGGCTCGGATGCGGTCGCGAGCCCGGCGTGTCACGGATCGGGGCAAGAATGGTTCGAAGCGGCATCTGATTGTGGACGGACAAGGGACCCCGTTGGCCGTGGAGCACACGGGGGCCAACGTTCACGATTCG
>DCUI01000313.1 GCA_002327785.1 Phycisphaerales bacterium UBA2218 | reverse complement strand
TCTATATCAACGGCACGGAGTACGCCTCCCTCCTGTGTCTCAACCAGTTGACCGAAGAGCTGGCCCTGGGGTTTCTCTACAGCGAAGGCGTGATCGATACGATGACCGATGTCGTGTCTATCACCTATAACGAACGCCTCTTTGCCGTGATGATCGACCTGGCACCCGGAAGATCGGTCGAGAAATGCGAAAGCCTGCGCAGTGTCACGTCCGGATGCGGCAGATGCTTCACCTACATCAATCCCATGAAGCATGAGAAGTTTCTGCGGGTCGCGAACCGGAACCGATACCCGCTCCGGATGATCCTGGGTTCCATGAAAGACTTCGAACGACGCTCCGAGGTTTATCGCGAGATCGGCGGCGTCCACAGCGTCCTGTTCCAGCACGACGCCTTCTCCGTCTTCAACGAGGATATCGGGCGGCACAACTGTTTCGACAAAATAGCTGGCGTGCTGTTACGAAACGGCAGAATGGATTTGGTCGACAGCGGCATGATGTTCGTCAGCGGACGGGTCTCTTCCGAAATCATCACCAAGGTCATCCGGCTCGGTGTGCCGATCCTGGTTTCCCGGTCCACCCCCACCGCTGCCGCGGTCAATCTCGCCCGCGAGTACAACGTCACGCTCCTGGGCTATGTGCGGAGCAACGCCGGCGTTGTCTACGCCGGGGCCGAGCGATTGGTATAGAAATATTCGGACATTTCTTCTATTTACCTCTGCGTCAGGCTCTGGCCCGTGACCATAGATGCGTCTTTTTTGGGAAAAGTTCTTTGATCTTTCAGTCAGATCAACGGGTCATTTTTAGACCCGGGCCGGCGTCCCGGGAAAGGGAACGGCCCAGGACCTCCCTTCATTTCCTCGGCCTGTTCCTCTTCAAACGACCCATCCGAGAGGGTTGCGCCTTTTTCTTCTATACCCTGGCCCCGCCAGATACGATAGATAGCGGGGTAGATGACAAGTTCCAGGATCGCGGAAGTGATCACGCCGCCGACCATCGGGGCGGCGATCCGCTTCATGATGTCGGCGCCGGTGCCGTGGCTGAAGAGGATCGGAATGAGACCGGCCAGGATCACGGAGACCGTCATGATCTTCGGGCGGATGCGTTTCACGGCCCCGTGCATGATGCTCTCGGTCAGATCGGCGACGTTGCGCATCTTTCCCTCTTTCTTCCACTGCTCATAGGCGAGATCGAGGTACAGGAGCATCACGACGCCCGTCTCCGCGTCGAGACCGGCCAAGGCGATGATCCCCACCCAGACGGCGATGCTCATGTTGTAGTTGAGGAAATACAGGAGCCAGAACGAGCCGACCAGCGAAAAGGGCACGGCCAGCAGAACAATCGCCGTTTTTAACGCCGAGCGCGTGTTTAAGTAGATGATGACGAAGATGATGAGCAGGGTCAGCGGGATCACCATCTTCAACCGCTCGTGGGTCGAAACTAAATATTCGTATTCGCCGCTCCAGGTCAGGCGGTAGCCCGCCGGGATGTTCATGGTCGCCGCTTTTTTCTTTGCCTCTTCAACGTAGCCGCCCATGTCCCGGCCGGTGACGTCCACGAAGACATATGCCGCAAGCAACCCTTCCTCGCTCTTGATCGCGGTCGGTCCTTTGATGATCCGGAAATCCGCCACATCGCCCAGCGGGACTTGCAACGCCTCCGGCGCGACAGCCATACCGGAGGTCGGGGCGGTGGCGGGACGGTTCGTCATCATGACCGGCACGAGGATCCGCTTGAGCTTGTCTACATCGTTCCGCAATTCCCTGGGATACCGGACATTCACCGGATAGCGCGCCCGCCCTTCGACCGTCGTCGTCAGGTTCATCCCGCCGACGGCGGCCTGGATCACCTCCCCGATGTCGTCCACCGTCAGGCCGTAGCGCGCCGCCTCGTTTTTCTTGATCACGATATCGAGAAAATACCCGGTCGTGACCCGCTCCGCATACACGCTCCGGGTGCCCGGAACCTCCCGCAGCCGCTCCTCCAAGGCCAGGCCGATCTTCTCGATCTCGTCCAGATTCGGTCCCAAAATCTTGACCCCGACGGGGGTGCGGATGCCGGTGGCAAGCATGTCGATCCGGGCCTTGATCGGCATTGTGAAGGAATTGGATACGCCGGGGATCGCAAGGGCGTCGTTCATCTCGTCCTTAAGCTTCTCGACGGTCATTCCCGTGCGCCACTCCTTCTCCGGTTTCAAGTTGATCACCGTCTCGAACATCTCGAGCGGCGCCGGATCCGTGGCCGTCTCGGCCCGGCCGGCCTTGCCGAAGACCTGGGCAACCTCCGGGAACTTCTTCAGGATCTTGTCCTGCATCTGAAGCAGTACCGACACTTCGGAGATGGACGCCCCGGGCATCGTGACGGGCATGTAGAAGAGCGTGCCTTCATAGAGCGGCGGCATGAATTCCGAGCCGAGCTTGAGAAAGGGATAGGCCGTCATCGCCATAATGACGACGGCGACGACGATCACCGTTTTCCGGAAGCGGATCGCAAAACGGGCGACGGGTTCATACAGCTTGTGCAGGACGAAACTGACGGGATTCCGCTCTTCGGGCCGAATCTTGCCCCGGATGAAAAGCGCCATCAGCACCGGCGTCAGCGTGACCGCAAGGAAGGAGGAGAACAGCATCGCGAAGGTCTTCGTATAGGCCAGGGGCTTGAACAGCCGGCCGGCCTGGGCCTCCAGCGTAAAGACCGGCAGGAATCCGACCGTGATGACGAGGAGCGAAAAGAAGAGCGACGGCCCTACCTCTTGGGCCGCCGCAATGATCACGTCGGCCCTGTTGCCGGGTCGTCCCTCTTTCTCCCACGCTTCGAGCTTCTTGTGGGCGTTCTCCACCATGATGATCGCGGCGTCCACCATCGCCCCGATCGCGATCGCAATGCCGGAGAGGCTCATGATATTGGACGTAACACCAAGATAATACATGCAAATGAACGATATCAGGATGGCGATCGGGAGCGTCACAATCACGACCAGAGCGCTCGGCAGGTGGAAGAGAAAGATCAAACAGACGATGCTGACGGCCAGGACCAGCTTAAGGATCTCATCCTTCAGCGTATCGATCGAACGCCGGATGAGGTCCGAGCGGTCGTAGGTCGTGACGATCCGGACGCCTTTCGGGAGGCTCGGGGCGATGTCGCTTTTGATCTTCGCCTTGACCCGCTCGATGACGTTCAAGACATTCTCTCCGAACCGGACGACGACGATCCCTCCGGCCACTTCCCCCTTCCCGTCCAAGTCCGCCAATCCCCGGCGGATCTCCGGACCGAGCTGGACGCGGGCCACGTCCTTTAAGAAAATCGGCGTTCCGGCCGGGCTCGCCCCTACGGCAGTGTCTTCCAGATCCTTGATGTCCTGGATATAGCCCCGGCCGCGGACCATGTATTCGACGCCGGAGAATTCGAGCACCCGGCCCTCGACATCCCGGTTGCTCTTGCGAACGGCCTCCATGACCTTCGTGATCGGGATGTTGTAGGCGGACAGGCGATTCGGATCGACGGTCACCTGGTACTGCTTCACGAACCCGCCGATGCTCGCCACCTGGGAGACGCCGGGGACGCTCTCCAGGCCAAGCTTGACGATATAGTCCTGGATCGATCGAAGTTCGGACAGGTCGTGGCCGCCGGTCTCATCGACGACGGCGTAGGAGAATCCCCAGCCCAGGCTCGTCGCATCGGGACCGAGCACCGGATTGACGTCGGCGGGGATCTTGTTCTTCACCGCCTGGAGATACTCCAGAATCCGGCTCCGGGCCCAGTAGATATCGGTCCCTTCCTTGAAGATGACGTAGATGAAGGAGCTGCCGAGGTAGGAAAACCCGCGGACGGCCTGGACCTTCGGGGCCGCGAGCAGGGTCGAGGTGATCGGGTAGGTGATCTGGTCCTCGACCAGGTCCGGACTCCGGCCCGCCCATTCCGTATAGATGATCACCTGCGTGTCGCTCAGATCCGGGATCGCGTCGAGCGGCATGTTCTGCAACGCCCAGTAACCCCAGAGAAGCGCAAAGAGCATCGCGAAAAAGACGATAAATTTATTCCGGGCGCTCAACGCGATGATTTTGGCGATCATCAATATATCCTGAATTCAGTCGTCGGCTCCCAATCACCCCGAGGGACATAAGGATGGCGCACGCGATACCGCCATAGACATCGCGTTGCCGCTACGGACGACGGAGAGGTTTTACACCTTTGAGCTGGGCCTCGGAATCGATGAGGAAATTGGCGGCGGCGGCGACCTTTTCCCCCGCCTTGAGGCCGCGCAGGACTTCGGCGAAACCGTCCGCCCGGAGACCCAGTTGCACCTCACGCGGCTCGAATGCGCCGCCTCCCCGGTCCACATAGACCACCTGCCCGCGGCCGGTGTCGATGACGGCTGATTCTGGAATCGCGAGCCTCCGGCCGGAATCGATCCGGATCTCCACATTCATGAACATCTGTGGCTTGAACCGGCCGCCCGGATTGGGCAGCGTCAGGCGGACCTTCGCCGTCCGGGAGTCCGCACTAATGGTGGGATAGAGATAGTCGATCCGCGATACAAGTTCCCGGCCCGGCAGTGCACCAAGCGTGAGTCGCGCCTGCTGGCCGACACGGATCAGCGGCAATTCGTATTCGTAGATGTCGGCGATGACCCAGAGGGTGGAAAGATCTTCGATATCAAAGAGTTTCTCTCCCGGCATGACCCGCATCCCGAGGACGGCCATCTTCTGGGTGATCGTCCCGTCGACCGGACTGTAAAGCGTCAGCGTCCGGATCGGCCGGCCCGTTTCCTCGATCCTTCTGATCTGCGCCTCGGAGATGTCCCAGAGGCGGAGGCGCTGCCGGGCGGCATCGAGCGTTGCGGAGGCATCCTGTTCGATCATCCGCTGCACATGGGGTACGGCGCCGGATGTCCGGGTGGAATCGACCGGCGGCACTGCGGGTGGAGCGCCTTCATGTCCGGCATGATCGGCTCCTGGAAGAGCAGAATCCGATGTTTGCTTTCCTACCCACTTTAGGATCCCGAGGAACTCCTGCTGCGTCGCAAGGAGTTCCGGACTGTAAAGTTCTGCCAGCGGCTCTCCTTTTTTCACAACGCGTCCGGTATAATCGACATAGAGCTTCTCAATCCAGCCCTCGACCTTTGCATTGACCGTGGCCAGCCTTCGTTCATCGGCTTCGATCCGCCCCACTGTCCGGATGACTTTCCGGATGGGTTTCACCGCAACTCGGACTGTCTTGACGCCGATCGCCTGCTGCTGTTCCGGGGTGATTTCGACCTGTGGCGGCTCCTCCGCCACATCTTCAGGTGAAGGCAGCGCCTTGACCCTCTGTTTAACGGTCTTGAACTTCTCGGTAGGCAAGGGCACCGTCTGACTACTATGCCCGGCGTGACCTTGGGCTAAAGCAACGGAGGCAGCGGCCATTTCCCCCCATAGGAGGCTTGACACACCCAGAACGCCGAGACCCCACAAAATCGGGATAGAAACCTTCAGCTTCATTTTTTCTCGCCTCCAACCGTTGCCGCAGTAATCGCATGGAGCCGCGCGATCGCTTTTCCCCGTTCGGTAAACTGCCCCCAGTAAAGCGTTTCGTAATCCAGCAGGGTCTTCACCTGTGAGATCACGAAGGCGGCCTCCGTTCTTCCTGTGGCATAGCCCGACAGCGCCAACTCAACCTCCTGAGCATTCCTTGGAATAAGCGCGCCCTTGTAAAGGTCCATCAGCCTATCCGCCGATCGTATCATGGCAAGATTGTCCCGGACCGCCGCTGCAATCATGAGTTTCACCGCTTCAAGTTCTCCTTGCGCCTGGGCGAGCGCCGCCTTCGCCTCAAGGACTGCCGGTTCCTGTTTGGTCTTGTAATACAGCGGGATATTGATCGTTGTCGTGGCGCTCCACATGTCTTTGAAGTCACCCGAGCGATTGAAGTAGCTCGCGTTGACTTCGAAATCCGGGTAATATTCCCGCTCTGCCATTCGGAGTTTAACCTGAGCGGCGTCGATCATTTTGTTGCGGGATGTTATTTCAGGTGAATGTTCGAGGGCCATCTTGACTGCTTGATCGGCATCAGTTAGGAAGGGCCGATACGCGGGGTCCATCGGCCGCCCGAAAAACGTTCCTTGCTTCCGGCCAAGCACTGCCCCGAGCATTGCCTCGATGGACTGTATCTTCTGACGGAACATTTCCTCCTTTTCCATGAGCATGTATTTCTCCGTCTGGGCCATCAGCACTTCCTGCTGCATCGCCTTTGCGGTACTATACCGCGACAGGGTTAATGCTTCAATCTTCACGAGGAGATCTCGTTTTCCGGTAAGCAGATCGATATTTTTGTATGCATAGAAGAGGTCGAAATAAAGTTCCTGAATCCGTGCGGCGATTTTGAGTTTCAGGAGTTCGTGCATGACCTCCAGGCTCTCGGCATCCCGCACGGCCATCTCCCCTTTCAGTGCACGTTTACCGGGGAAAAAGATCTGCTGCGACGCCGAGAACATCCACTGAGCGCCCTCCATCTCGCCATAGGTGTAACGGTTGAAACCCTCGTTCTGGTAACCGAACATTAACATGGGATCAGGGAGACTTTTCGCCTGTGGTATCCTGTAGCGGGCCGCATCGATACGAGCTTGGGAGGCACAGATGTCCGGGTTGTTCCGGAGCGCTTCGTCGATCATATCGGCAAGACTCAGGTCCTGGGCGGCAACTGACGCCACCAGGCAAAGAAATGCCAGAACCCCACTGCCCGCTTTAACGATCCTATTTAACATCCACATTGATCTTGACCGCTTGGGTCTTGCCGCCCCGGAGAATCTTGATATTCACCGTCCAAGGACCCGACATGGAGAAATCGAGCGTCGCTAAATACCGAACGCCCTTTAAGACCGTCTTAGCTTTGTAATTCATCGCCGGCATTCCGGGCATGGCGGGCATGATGTACTCCACAGCCACCACTGCATCCGTCACCGCCTTGCCTTTGACGTCCTGGATCCCGACCTCCATTTTATTCTGGCCTGCAATCGGCGGGTTCCGGTCGATTTTGATCTGGACCGTCAAGTCACCCGCTTTTTTCGCCACCTCATAGTCCTTCCCGTAAACCAGGCCTACCGACAAGAAAAAGATCATCAAAATCAAAATTACGCGCTTCATGTGCTCCTCCTTTGATAGATGTTATTTTTAGACCCGATGAAGAAAAAATCCTCCCGCACCAGCGACATTCTATCATAAATAAAGTCATACTTTATTATTTTATTTCGTTCTATCTCACAAAGAACATGAACTGTTCATAAGTCTGCCGTGAGGACCCCCACGTCGTCCCCAACCCGGACATCGCCTCCCACGAGGATCCGGGCGAAGATCCCCTCCCGGGGC
>DCUI01000106.1 GCA_002327785.1 Phycisphaerales bacterium UBA2218 | reverse complement strand
AGGTTCAAAACACGAAGCGCATTGCCTGCCAGGATCGCAGCCAGCCTCTCCTCAGGCAAGTGCAGATTCCCCAGCAGGGCCAGGGTCCGGGCCTGATCGGTCCAGGGCGAATCCGTTCCAAAGAGCACACAACCGTCCGGATGTCCAAGGATCATCGCCCGGGCACGGTCGATGTCCAGGTCATCGAGGGCAAAGGAGATCTCCATGAGAATCTTGCGTCCGATAAGCTGTTGCTCCACTTCCCCCCACTGTTGCCAGGCGCCCATGTGGGTGGTGACAAGCCTGAGACCCGGAAACTGCTCTTTGATTCTCAGGATTCTCTGCGGATCGGCCCGGCGAATCCACGGAAAGGCGATGTCGTAACCGGTATGCATGACCAACAGGAGGTTCGATTCATCCACGACCTCGTACAACGACAGCATCCGGGCCTCATCCGCGAAGAAATCCTGATAGTAAGGGTGCAGCTTGACCCCCTGGAAACCTTCCGCCGCGATGCGACGAATGCGGTTCGGAACCTCTGGGTCCGCGGGGTGGACGGATGGAAACGGGATGAGGCGATCCGAGCGGACATGGTCGCACCAGGCCAGAATCGGCTCGAACTGCTCGGGCCTCGTGGCAATACAGCAGATCACGCTCTTCTCGATGCCGACCCTATCCATCGACCGCAGCAGGTCCCCTATGGTGCCGTCGAGGTATGCCCGGATTCCCGGCGCCTCCTCCAGAAGGGCCTTCATGGCGCGGGTCGCCAGCCCGTCGGGAAACGCGTGCGTATGGAAATCCACGATCCTGTGTGCCATGCAGACCCAGCAGCATTATTTCGTACACTGTGCCGTGATGAACCGACCGGCCGTGATATGATAGTCGCAAGGCCTCGAACCAGCAACAGGGAAGTGATAATGACGGTTGACACAATGCCATTGTAGCAACACAAGGGGCGAAGACGCAGCCCACCCGCTGTCTGCGTCTTCACCATATCCACAGGCCACCCTCACGAGGGATCCATTTCTGTATATGAAGGCGGTTCTCGATGAGCCAATGTAGATGAAAAAATGCGGAGAGTATCAAATATTTCTTGCATCCTGCCCCATCGGAATATCGGGAGGGGTTGTGCGTCTATACCCATAGCCCGTGGCCTGTGGCTTACCGGCTCCCAATCTGATATCATGGAATGTGTGCCGATGGGCCGATATAGTCGGTGTAAATGATGGCATAGAAAGTGGTGCTTGAGCCTGGAGCCATTGGAATGGACTGTCCCGCGTGCAAAAACGCCATGATTACCCTGGAGCTGGCCGACGTGGAAATCGACCATTGCGTCCGTTGCGGCGGGATTTGGCTCGATGGCGGCGAACTGGAGCTGCTCATGGATGCTCCCGAGAAGGCCAGACAGCTCCTCGACTCGTTTCGGCAGGATACTTCCATGGCCGAACAGCCTCGGAAGTGCCCGATTTGCAGTAAGAAGATGGCAAAGGTCATCGTGGGCCCGTCAGCCCCACCCCTACGGATCGATCAATGCCGCAAAGGTCACGGCCTTTGGTTCGATCGAGGCGAGCTGAAGGACGTCTTGAGCCGGGGGCAGTTGGACGAGCGGAACCGGATACGATGGCTGCTGGCCGATATGTTTGGCCAGAGTTCCGGCGAAACGGCCGGGGAGTCGCAGTCGTGATAACCGCTACAGATGTTACGCTCCACCTATTCGCCCTTTCGCTGTGCTGGGCTGCTCTCCCTGCGGACCTCGCCCCCAAGCCGCAGATCGCCGACCTTTTCATCGCTGGAACCGAGGGTTATCACACGTACCGAATTCCCGCCCTGCTGGCCACCCAAAAGGGCACGCTGTTGGCTTTCTGCGAAGGACGCAAAGCCAGCCGATCCGATTCGGGCGATATCGATCTGCTCGTGAAGCGGTCGGCCGATGGCGGCAAGACCTGGTCCCGGCAGCAGACTGTCTGGGACGATGGGGCGAACACCTGTGGGAACCCCTGCCCCGTGGTGGACCAGGCGACGGGTACGATCTGGCTGCCGATGACCTGGAACCACGGCCAGGACACCGAGAGCCAAATCAAGCAGAACACCGGCAAGGATACCCGACGGGTGTTCATCACACACAGCAACGATGACGGCCGAACGTGGGCGACGCCACGGGAAATCACGGCGGATGTGAAACGCCCCGAGTGGCGATGGTATGCGACCGGCCCCGGCGTCGGTATTCAACTGACGCAAGGCGCCTGGAAGGGTCGCCTGCTGATCCCCTGCGACTACAGCGTCGTGCTCCCCAACAACCCTGACGGCTACTGCTCGCACGTGATCTTCAGCGACGACCACGGCCTGACCTGGCGACTGGGGGGCGAGATCCGCCCGGCTGTCAACGAGTGCCAGGTCGTCGAGCTGACGAACGGCACGCTCTTGATCAACATGCGAAACTCCGACCGGTCCCGGACCAGCAGGGCCATCGCCACGAGCACCGACGGCGGAATGACCTGGTCCTCCGTCCGGCACGATCCGGCACTGGTCGAGCCGATTTGCCAGGCGAGCCTCGTGCGATGTACGGCGCAGCCCCAGGACAGCGGCAATCGCCTTCTTTTCTCCAACCCCGGTCATGCGGAGTCCGGCAAGCGGCTCGATATGACGATCCGGATGAGCGAGGACGGGGGCAAGACCTGGCCGGTGAGCCGGGTCTTGTGGCCGGGTCCGGCCGCCTACTCATGCCTCGCCGCGATGCCCGAGGGCAGCATCGCATGTCTTTTCGAGGCGGGCGAGAAACACCCGTATGAACGGATCGTGCTGGCCCGCTTCGAGCGTGCCTGGCTGGTCGGGGCAGACGGGCCACCGTAGAATGACCGAAATCTATGTCGCATCGTGGTGTACATTGGTTACAGCAGTCTCGATTCATAGTCCGTCGGACAGAAGGGAGTTCACATGGGAGGATTAGTCGCATTGATTGTGGTCTTGGCCATTCTGGCGCTGGTCGTGCTGGCCGTGATCGGCATCTACAACTCGTTGGTCGGCTCGCGCAACCAGGTGGACAACGCATGGGCCCAGATCGACGTCCAGTTGAAACGCCGCCACGACCTGATCCCCAATCTCGTCGAGACCGCCAAAGGCTACATGAAGCATGAGCGCGAGACCTTCGAGACCATCACGAAGGCCCGCAGCGCCGCGATGGGCGCCAAGACCGTCTCCGAGACCGCTCAGGCGGAAGGCCAGCTTGCCGATGCCCTCAGCAAATTCATGCTCGTCGTGGAAAACTACCCCGAGCTGAAGGCCAACCAGAACTTCCTGGCCTTGCAGGAGGAACTGACCAGCACGGAGAACAAAATCGCCTTTTCCCGGCAGAACTACAACGACCAGGTTCTCTTCTACAACAACAGGATCCAGATGTTCCCATCGAACGTCGTGGCCGGCATGTTCGCCTTCACGAAACGGGACTTCTTCCAGGTGGAAACTGCGTTGGAGCGAGAACCCCCAAAGGTCACTTTCTCCTGAGCCTGAGGCAAGATAAAGGGCATGTGGGAACTCATCCGAACCAATAAGCGCAACTCTATTTTCCTGATGGTCCTGATGGCCGCCGTTCTGCTGTCGTTGGGCTTCGTCATCGGAATGGCGACCATGGGCCAGGAAGGCGGTCTGTTCGGCGTCGCCATCGCCGCCGTGATCTGGCTCGTCCTGGCCTTGGTCAGCCTCTCATCCGGGGACCAGATCCTGCTGGCGGCCAGCGGCGCCCAGCGCGTCACGCACGATGTCCACCCCCAGCTATTCAACGTGGTCGAGGAGATGAAGATCGCGGCGGGCCTGCCGGCCATGCCCAAGGTCTACATCATCAACGACCCCGCCCCGAACGCGTTCGCAACGGGCCGTAGCCCCCAATCGGCCTCCATCGCCGTCACCGCCGGCCTGCTGGCCCGGCTCAACCGCGATGAGCTCCAAGGCGTGGTCGCCCATGAGATGAGCCACATTCTGCACCGGGACATCCTCTATGTCACGCTTGCCGGGATCATGCTCGGCACCGTCGTTCTGCTCTCCCAGGTCTTTCTGCGAGGGATGTTCTACCAATCCATGGGCTCCCGCCGACGTTATTCCTCCGGCAATCAAGGGGGAGGGCAGGCCCAGGCCGTGGTCGCTGTGATCGCCATCCTGGCCGCGATTTTGGCCCCGATCATGGCCCAACTGTTCTATTTCGCCCTGTCGCGTCGGCGGGAATATATGGCCGACGCCGGGGGCGCCCGGCTGACCCGCTACCCCGAGGGGCTCGCCAGCGCCCTGGAGAAAATCGCCAACGACCCCTCGCCGCAGTTGGCTTCGGCGAACAACGTCACGGCCCCGATGTACTTCGCCAACCCCTTCAAGAAACGCGGGCACAGAACGCTATCCGATCTGACCAGCACACACCCGCCCATCTCGGAGCGAATCCGCATTCTGCGGAGCATGTCGCAAGGGGCCTCCTACCGGGACTATGCCCAGGCATATACAGCCGTGACGCATTCGAAAAGCATCGTGCCGGCCGCCGCTTTGAGCCAGGAAGAGATCCAGATCCGCCAGGGACAAGCCGAGACCGCCAGACCGGAGAAGGTCCCAAAACAGGTCCACCAGATCGGCGACATCATGCGGAAGGTCAACGGCTTTGCGTTCCTGACGTGCCTGTGCGGCCTGAAGCTCAAGATCCCACCGAATTTCCGCGGCGACACCGTTCAGTGCCCTCGCTGCAACCGGCCGCTTTCCCTCCACGCACAACAGCAATCACCGGCCGGTGCACGATGATTCCACCCGCTTGATGTGTATCTCGAATCACGGTATTCTGCCGGCGTCCGGCACGGATTGTGAACGTCACACAGAACCAGATTCAAGAGGGAACTCATGGCAGATGAGTGTCAACAGCACGAGCATTTGGAGGAAGAGCTGGAGGACCTCCGCAAGGAATTGGACAGCTTCCAGAAAGAGAAGGAACGCGTTCGGGCGATCGTGGGCAAGATCGGAGGCGTGCCCAAGACGCAGGTCCACCTGATCAATGCCGTGTTCATCCTTGTCGTGACGGCCTCCGTGATCGTTTCGATCATAGGGGGCAAGGACTGGCAGCTACTGATGATCGAGGTGGCGACAGTCACTCTCTCCATCAAGATCATCTACCTGATCCACGCGCAAATGCGAGTCGCCCACTTCGAGTTCTGGATTTTGTCCTCATTGGAATGGCGGATCAACGAGGTCATGAAACAGCTTCGGGAGATCCGCAAGCATATCGACGGTCCCTGACGTGAGGAATCGCCATCATGCCGGGTCTGACGGGGTGATTGCGCTTTCTACGTACTCCCTTTGTAGGATTCGACGGCATTCTATCTCAACTCGCCGGAGCGATACCGATCGCATCACCCTGTTGCGGACTGCGAGGAGGCTGCAGTCGGCTCCGGCGATCGGGCTGGTTCTTCCGCCACTGCCCTGAGATTCTCTCGAATCGTGTTATAGATCAGATGTGCCTTCGTGTCATCGCCGAAGGTGCCGACTCGGATGGAAAGCTTCGTGGCGTTGCTGGTGATGGCCTTGAGCCTGATGGCGACCCGTTTGTCCCCCGCATCCCGCGCAATCACGCACGCCGACAGGGCATCCTTACCGGTTTCCCCTTCAATGATCTTCAGGCCCAACTCGTTGGCGGCTTTCCTCGCCGCCGCATAGGTCTGGTCGATGGGATAGGGCTCTTCCGTGTCGAGATCGCCGGCCAGGTAAGCGACGGTTCCCGCCGCACCGGCCCCCACCGCAACCGCCAGACATCCGGCGGCATTCACCGTCAGAGCTGCCAACAGAAACAACAAACACACCAGACGCATGTGCATATCCACCCCCAGAACTCAGATCATCATGCCCCCTCCACACACATAAAGTATTCCAAACAAACCGGGGGGCCTCAACCACGATCTGTGGCACATACCAGTCCATCAATGCTCAGAAGAATATATCTCATTATCAACAATGGATTTACAGAATCGGCATAAAAAAGAAGGTCCTGTCTCACCGACAGGACCTTGACGACCTCCTGGTCTCGATTTTCTGTCAGCACAGGTGAACCTGTGTGGCCTGGGGCCCTTTTCGCCCCTGACCCACCAGGTACTCCACCAGTTGCCCTTCCATCAGCGATTTGAACCCGTCGGCCTGGATGTTGGAGAAGTGCACAAACAGGTCTTCGCTCCCATCGTCCGGCGTTATAAAGCCGAACCCCTTCTTCGCATCGAACCACTTGACCTTGCCTCTACTCACAGTACTGCTCCTTTTGACCCCTCGCTACTACATAGATATAACGTAGTGGTCTTGCTGAGGAGCACACTTTTTGAGGGAGGAAAGTACGCTCCCCACCAAAATCAAAAATAGTTTATACGCGGCAGCCGCGCCCGTCAAGGAAAATTGCAAAAAATATCGCTTGTGTCTCTCGCCAATTCACGCCCATGGTCCCCTACTCAGAGAACCGTTGGTGCAAGGACGACACCCTGTCCAGCGAAAGGGCCGCAGCACGAGTTCCTACAATTCCGGAGCCACCATGCCATTCTCATCGGGTACCTCCTTGACCCCGTCTCGATTCATCCACTGCTGCTGCGACGTCGCCGCCGCTGTTTCTGTTTTCGGATTCTCTCGGCTTTCAAGGCTCCGGGGCTCTTGTGGCCGAGTTGCTGTTCCTCCACCAGCTCGCACAGGCGCTTGCGGGCATAGTAGCGATTCAGTCGCTGCTGCCGCTCCCGCTGCATCTTCACCTCCAGGCCCGTGGGCAGATGCTTCAGGTAGACGCAACTGGCGGTCTTGTTCACCCGCTGCCCGCCCGGGCCGGAGGAATGGATGAACTTCTCCTGGAGGTCCTGCTCGCGCAGACCCAGTGCCGCCATCCTCGCTTCAAGCTCCTGCCGCTTCTTTGGTGTCACGCCGAAGTCCATCGTGTATTGCCTCAGTCTGTTGAATCCATTCGCCGAGAGCCGCGAAGGCCGCGTATGCGAGCTTCGCGACAGTTATTATATCGGTCCGCCCGATTGGTGCCTACTATGGCCGGCTGCAGTGACAACCATTTCGCCAATTCGATTGCATCCCGCACAGTCTCGTTGCCGGCAGGTACGTGGGGGTGATGCATGGAAGACCTTGGAGACGCCGGCTCCGGCCGGGAGATCTGGTTTTTGTCGCGTTTGTTCTTGCATTCGGCAACGCATTCCGATAGATACGGAACACGATTCGCCGCCCACCCCCAGCCTGGGCGTGCGAGGGAGAATCTCTTCAGTTGAAAGGGATCAGCCGATGTTGAAGATAGGGATGATCGGGGCGGGTTTCGTCGCGTCCTTCCACGAGCGGGCTCTGCGGTCCGTCCGCAATGCGGAGCTTGCCGGGATTTACGCCCTCAAGGGAGCCGAGATGCTGGCTCAACGGGCCCGGCAGAGCCGCTTGGGCGACACCAAGGTCTACGACTCCGTCGCCGAGCTCGTCAAGGCGGTCGATGTGGTCTGCGTGTTCGCTCCGAACTTCGCTCGCGTGGATATGATGCGTCAAATCGCCGCGGCCGTCGAGGATGGGACCCGGATCAAGGGCATCATTGTGGAGAAACCGCTGGCCCGCAACTTTGCCGAGGCCGACACGCTGGCCAGGATCGCCAAGGCGATGGGCGTGCCGACGGCGTACTTCGAGAACCAGATCCACATGCCTGCCATCGTTCAGGCCCGCGCCCAATTGGCCCAGGTCGAAAAGGCCATGGGGGCGGCCCACCTGGCCCGCAGCGCCGAGGAACACGGCGGCCCGCACGAGCCCTGGTTCTGGGACCCCACAACCCAGGGCGGCGGCGTCTGCTGCGATATGGGGTGCCACAGCATCGCCTGCGGCATGTACATGGTGACCCCCGCCGGCAAGCCGGTGGACTATCTCAAACCCCTGCGGGTCAACGCCACGATGGCCCTCTTGAAATGGTGCAAGGAACCCTGGCTGGGACAGCTCAAAGACCGAGGCGTCGATTACTCCCAGATCCCCGCCGAAGACTATTCCAGCGTCGCGATCGAATTCGAGGACCCGCAGACCAGGCAGCACAGCATCGTGCAGGCCACCAACTCGTGGATGTACGACGCCCCCGGGCTTCGACTGCTCATGGAGACCTTCGGCCCCGGCTACTCGTATACGGTCAACTCCCTCCAGTCGCCGGCGGGCCTGTTCATCAGCGACGCCGCAGCGACAGCCGTGATCGACAGCGAGCTGGCCCTGGAGAAGTCGCAGGCGACCCGCGGTTCGCTGATTCTTCAACCCGATGAAGCGGGACTGTACGGCTATGTCGCCGAGTGGCTCGACGCCCTGACGGCATTCGAACAGGGCCGTGACGCCTTGCTCAACCTGGAATATGGCAGACTCATCACCCTGCTCATCATGGCCGCATATATGTCGCATGAAAGGAGAAAAGTGATCGACCTGACGGACCCGGCGACGCTCCGCGACCTCGAAACGTACGTCCCACTCATCCAGAAGGGCGAAGGCAAACAGGTCCTGTAGTCACAGGAGCACGCCAGGACACGAAGTCCTGGGGCTTGACCTGAGACCATGGTTGGCAGCCGGCTAAGGCTGCCTCGGGGAGAAAATGAAAGGGGGTTCTTTCTGCGCAAACCACCGCTGCAGGATTCTATCATGGGCTACCACGAACACAAAACCCTCGCGCCCCAGCGGTGATATGCGCTCGAAGGGCCGGCAGATTCAGGTCCAGGCAACCACGACTACCGTGGACCCGCCACTTGCAGTCTATCCTCTCCCGTGTTCAATACCGACGGTCGCCGCGTCCGCCGCCCTGCCGGCCGCCCTCCCTTGGGGCCTTCGGCTTGGCCTCGTTGACCGTGATGGACCGCCCCTTCAAATCGGTGCCATTGAGCGCTTCAATGGCGGCCATCGCATCGTCCCGCGAGGGCATCTCGACAAAACCGAAACCACGGGACTCGCCGCTGAACCGGTCCTTGATCACGTTGGCGGTCGTCACATCGCCATGAGCCGCAAAAAGCTGCTGCAGGTCGTCATCCGTAACCGCAAATGCAAGGTTTCCCACATAGATGTTCATTGCCATTCTCTCCTTTATCACGTCATCGTATGCAGCCCGCACACATCGAGCGCCAGCCACCACACAGTAACCCGGCTGCACTTGTATCGAGCACAACCACCCATTCTATACCACGTGGAATCCGCAGAAAAGAGGGGGATCAAAGGCAGGAAATCAAGTCATCAATCAGCACAAACTCCACAATCTGAACGCACGACCCGGAACCCGTACTTCACAACATTGCTTTGAGCCTATCACCAGGACCGATATTCCGCAAGGATTATATCCGACTTTTCTTGCGAGGGGAACTCGAATTCTTGCGGCGGACCACGCCGCTGTGCCGCCCTACCGATGGTATGTCCCTCCCTTGCGCCGCTGCTCGGACTTCTCATTGAGGACCGTTCCGTCCCGTACATCGATCCCAATCCGCCCGATCAGGGTCCGGAGATAGTCCAGGTGAGGACAGGGCGGTGCATGATAATTGTCCTTCACCATGCAGGAAGACAACTGGACCACGATCCGGTCCTTCGTGATCCCCTCCTTCTTGGCGATGGTCCGGAGCAAATTCGTGAGCTTGCGATGGCTTGCCCGGCCGCAACAGCCGCCGCAGGTAATGTTCAGGTATCGGATGACCCGGTCCTTGGGGTACTCCGCAAAACCGCCCGTTCGCTCGTGAAAAGCCTTCTCGCACAGGTAACCCGGACACCGTTCCTTCACGATATGACACTGCAGGACAACGACATAATCCTTGTTCGCAGGATCCGCCATTCTCAATCCTTCCTACAATCCAAAACACTCCGTGGCCACCTGGTTGATATGGCTGCCGATCGCCAGCGATGCCGTGGCGGCCGGCGATGGGGCATTCAGAATATGGACCACATTGCCGCGAACCTCGATCCTGAAGTCATCCACAAGGTCGCCCTTGGGACCGAGGGCCTGGGCCCGCACCCCGGCTTTGCCCGGCTGAATATCCTCGCTCGTCAGTGAAGGGACCAGCTTTTGCAACTGCGCGACCAGCAGTTTCTTTCGGAACGCCCTCGCGTACTCGCCAAGCCCATATCGCCAGTGCCGAGCGAAGAGCAGCCATGTGCCTCGATATGAAAGCGATTCCCAGGCGTCACGGAAACTCACGTCGGTCTTGCGATACCCCTCCCGCTTGAACGAAAAGACAGCGTTCGGGCCGCACTCCACGGCCCCATCGACCATCCGGGTGAAATGCACGCCCAGGAAGGGGAACTCGGGGTTCGGGACGGGGTAAACAAGGTTCCGCACCTTGCCCGCCGCGGCGCCATTCAACACCGAGTAGTCGCCGCGGAATGGGACGATTCGGACCGGCGGATCGATGCCGTCCATCCTCGCGATCCGGTCGGATTGCAGGCCGGCACAGTTGAGGATGTAACGCGTGCTGAACGCCCCCTTGGTCGTCAGCACATTCGTGTAGAAATCGTGCTTGTCGAAACCTGTGACCCGGTGGTAAACAAGCACCTTGTTGCGACTGCTCGCGTCCTGGAACAACTCCGCGAGCTTGTTCGCCACCGCGACGAAGTCGATAATGCCGGCCGACGGTACGTGAAGAGCGGCAACCCCGGTGGCAAAGGGCTCGATCTCCCGGATGCGGTCGGGCCCGATCCGTTCGAGCCCCTCGACGCCGTTCTCCAGTCCATTCTTCCGGATCCGCTCCAGGGCGGGCAGCTCGGCCGCGTCCGTGGCGACGATGATCTTGCCGCAGATGTCGTGACGGATGCCGTGCAATTTGGCGAATTCGATGAGTTCCTTGCGTCCCGCGGTGCAAGTCGCGGCTCTTGCCGAGCCGGGTTTGTAGTAGAGCCCCGAATGGATCACGCCGGAATTGTGCCCCGTCTGGTGAGCGGCCGGCCGGCCCTCCTTCTCCAGCACGACGATGCGAACGCTCGGATGAGCCCGTGCGATCTTATACGCACAGGCCAGCCCAACGATGCCCCCCCCAATCACAACGATATCGAAATCCGTCTTTACCTGCATGACGACACGTCCCTGAATCACAACCATCTTTCGTGGGGTAGAATACCGGCCCCCGGAACGTGCGTCAACACGCAGCGATCACCGGTGGCGCCGCCCTCTGGATCGGTTGTCACCGGCAGTTGAAGGCATGATGGAGAACACAGGAATTCGATGCGGTCCGGCCGACCAACGCGCCTATTGGGAGAGGACTTCCATCTCGCGGCTCTTCAGCAGCTCGATCATCTCGGCCGGGCTCCCGGCCTCCTCCAGGCGGGCGACGAACTTGTCGTCGTGGAGCATTCGGCACAGGCGAGCCAGAACGTGCACGTGGTGGCGGTCGTCCTGCGAGGCGGTCAGAAAAAGCAGCGTGGTCATTCGGCCGTCCGGTGCGCCGAAGGCGATTCCCTGCGGCGTCCTGGCCACGACGAGGATCGGCTCCGAGATCGCATCGGGCAACGGCCGACGGGGGTGCGGGATCGCGATGCCTCCTTCCATCGCCGTGCTACACAACTCCTCGCGGTGCAGGACGGCATCCAAAAGCGCCCGCTCGTCCACAACCAGCCCGGTCTCGGCGGCCAGCGACACCAACTCCCGCAGGGTGCTGTCTTTCGTGCGAGAACCGAGTTGTGTCGTGACGGCATCCGGCCTCAGCAGCGGCGCGATAATCGCCTCATCCTGTTGGGTCTGACGCTGCTCGGTCATGCCCGCATCGACTCCGGCCAGATGGTCGTGGCTCATGCCGCCCATTTCCTGCTGCAGCCACTCGGTGATTTGCGCCCGATTGAAACGGAACTGGCCGCGGATTTTCTGACAGGGAATCTCCCCCCGCTGAGCCATGCGCTCCACGCGTCGCACATCGGCACCCAGCATCTGCGCCACTTCCTGAATGGTCAGACTCCTGTAGGGCATCCGCTATCGATCCTGTTCGATTGTTGCCGTTTGATTTCGGATTCAAAGAACTCGATCTGCTGCGCTCCTCAAATCAAAAACCAACAATCACAAATCAAGATCGAGATAGTCTACCCATGCGCAGACGGATCCGCAATGCCTTTGCAGCGACGCCGGCTTTCCTCAATAATAAAAGCCACGAGACGGGCTTCACCATCCCCATCGAGCTTCCGCGGATACAGACGCCGAGGCTGTCGACGCCCCAACGCCGCTTCCAGGCCTTCTTCCACGAATTCCTTGCGCACTCACCCTACCTGGCCACAGCTACCTCATCAGTAACGAGACCCGAAAATACCCGTCAAATCACGAGTAGCGGAGCACTGGACGTTCGAATGCACCGAAGATGGTCCATAGTATGTACCCTACGAAGAGCCGCGTGCCCAATGCGATGGTTCGTCCGCGATCCGACTCAAAAGCCATTGTAACTCGGTCACTCTTGCCGAAGGCGGGCATTTGCGGTAGGCTGAGCGCCTGCCAGGGACCGGTGACGATCACAGGGCCTGGCCGAGGAAAGATGGATGAATGACTTCGAACGATTCGAGCAGTTGATCGAGAACGGCGCGTACTGTATCTCCATCGTGACGCACGAGGAGCGGTATGCGCTGGAGATCATCCGCAAGACTACCACCAAGCTCAAGCGAGATCTGTGGGTCTGGTCCGTGGCGGACGGGGTGCGGGATGGCGCCATCGACGGCGGCCCGTGCATCGCCGACACGGACGTGCCTGCCGCCGGGCTGCTCAACATGTCGCAGGCCAAGCCCGGCTCGATCTGCGTCACGCTCGACCTGGCCGACCACCTCAAGAGCGGCAAGGCCCTCCGCATCCTTCGGGACCTCGTGGACAACTTCCACAAGACCGGCATCACGATCGTGATGATCGACAGCACCGCGAATCTGCCGGAGGTCGTCAAGGCGTACGCCAGGCCGTTCGAGATCTCCTATCCGGACGAGCAGGAGCTTCAGGAGATCATCCGGGCCACTCTGAAGCGGCTCCGCCGGAAGAAGCCCATTGAGATCGGCATCTCGCAGAAGGGCCTCGATACGATTGTCCGCAACCTGCGGGGCCTGACGCGCCGCCAGGCCGTGAGGGTCATCAGCGACGCGGTGGCCGTGGACCAGCGATTCAGCGACGACGACATCAACGTCATCATCGCCAACAAGCGGCGGATGATCCAACAAGGCGGTCTGCTCGAATACATCCAGACGCCGCTGGACCTCGATGAGATCGGCGGCATGAGCAACCTGAAGAAATGGCTCAACCACCGCAAGGATGTGTTCAGCTCGGAAGCCAGGGCGTTCGGCATCGTGCCGCCCAAGGGCGTGCTCATGCTGGGCGTGCAGGGAGCAGGCAAGAGCCTTTGCGCCAAGGCGATCGCCACGGCGTGGCAGCAACCGCTGCTGAGGCTGGACCCGAGCACGCTCTACGCCAGCTACATCGGGGAATCCGAGAAGAACCTCCGCGAGGCCCTGCGCCAGACGGAGATGATGGCGCCGGTGATCCTGTGGATTGACGAGATCGAGAAGGCCTTCGCCTCGGCGGCCAGCCGAAGTGCCGACGGCGGGCTCTCGCAACGGATGTTCGGGACTCTGCTCACCTGGTTGCAGGAACACCAGACGCCTGTGTTCGTGGTCGCCACGGCCAACGACATCGAGGCCCTGCCGCCGGAGCTGCTGCGCAAGGGCCGATTCGATGAGATTTTCTTTGTGGACCTGCCCACGCCGGAGGTCCGCAAAGATATCTTCGCCATCCATCTTCGCAAGCGCAACCGCGACCCCGGCGCGTTCGACCTGGACCGATTGGCCGAGGTCTCGCGGGACTACAGCGGCTCGGAGATCGAGCAAGCCGTGATCGCTGCCCTGCACGACGCTTACGCCCAGAAGATCGATCTCAACACGGAAAGGATCGTGGCCGCGTTGCAGGGCTCGCCCCCGCTGTCGGCGACGATGGCCGAGAAGGTGGCTTCCCTGCGGCAGTGGGCCAAGGGCCGATGCGTAATCGCGGAATGACGGACAGGAAGGGATGCCCATGCCTGAAAATCAAAGATCAAAAATCAAAAACCAAAAATGCCTTCGTGTTGTCCTTTGTCTGGTCGCAATCCTGCTGGCCGGTTGCGTCGATCGGACGCTGACGATCAACACCGAGCCCCAGGGCGCGGTCGTCGTGCTGAACGATCAGGAGATCGGCGTCTCGCCCGTGACGGTCCCATTCAACTGGTACGGCGACTACTGGGTCCGCGCCGGTAAGGACGGCTACGAAACGCTCGATACGCATCGCAAGCTCAAGTCCCCCCTTTACGATCATCCGCCACTGGACTTCTTCGCCCAGGTCCTCTGGCCCGGTCGGATCGTCGATGCCTACGAATGGACCTTCGACCTGACCCCCAAGGAATATCCCGCCCGCGGCGAACTGATCGAACAAGGCCAGTCGCTCCGCACGCAGCTTCCTTAGCCCGACGCTCGACGGTCCTGTCATGCTGAGCGAAGCGAAGCATCTGGCCCAAGAATGCTGAGTCTCTCGTGGATTCGCGGCGGACTTCTCCTCCTCTGTCCAGATTCTTCGCTATCGCTCAGGATGACATACGGCACAAGCATCCGTCCGAATCCACGTCAGGTGAGGTTGCGGTTGTACCAATCAATGGATCGTTCGAGGCCCTCGCGGAAGAGGACGACGGGCTCGAAGCCGATCAGCTTTCGGGCCGCGGTGATGTCCGCGAGGGAGTGCTTCACGTCGCCCGCCCGGGCTGGGGCGTAGATGGGCTTGACGTTCTTGCCCAGGAGCTTGTTGATCGCAGCGATGATCGCGTTGACCGTCACGGCCTCGCTGCAGGCGACGTTGACGACCTCGCCGGCGGTCTTCTTCGCCCTAGCGGCCAGCAGGTTCGCGTGCACGACGTTGTCGATGTACGTGAAATCCCGGCTCTGCTCGCCGTCGCCGTAGATGGTCGGTGACCTGTCCTTGAGGATCGCGGTGACGAAGGCCGGGATGGCCGCCGCGTATTGGCTGGCCGGGTCCTGCTGCGGGCCGAACACGTTGAAATACCGCAGACAGACCGTTTCCAGGCCGTAGACCTTGGAGAATACCGAGCAGTAGTACTCGCCGACGAGCTTGCCCACGGCGTACGGGCTCAAGGGGTCCGGACGCATCGTCTCGACCTTGGGCAAGGTGGGCGTATCGCCGTAGGCCGAGGAGCTGGCAGCGTACACGAATCGCTGCACGCCGGCGTCGCGGGCCGCCGTCAGCAGAATGAACGTGGCGTCAACACAGTGCCGGTGGGTGGCGACCGGATCGTCCACACTGCGCGGGACCGAAGGCAGCGCCCCCTCGTGCAGGACCACATCGATCCCCTGCATCGCCGAATGGGCCACCTCGGGTTCGCCCATGTCCGCCTCGACGAACTCGATCTTGTCGATGACCTGCGCCAGGTTGCTTCGCTTGCCGGTCAGGAGATTGTCCACGACCCGCACAAAGCACCCTTCGGCCACGAGACGTTTGCAGATATTCGAGCCGATGAATCCGGCCCCGCCCGTCACCAGGAACTTGTCCATCCAAACCCTCGAAATTTACGATTTACGAATTACTATTTGCGATTCGGTCTCTCGCCGCCGCGGCTCAACTGCTGCGGCGTACTAACCGGCACGCGGGCAATGCTAAATCAAAAATCAGAAATAGTAAATTGTAAATCTCTCAAGCGGAGCTGGCGGCCAGTTGCTTCTTGAGGTACTTGCGATAGGCTTTGAACTGTTGACGGAAGTACCCGCCCTTCATGGCCTCAACGCCGAACAGCACGCAACCCACGACGTTGGCGCCGACTTCCTGCAACTCGAAGATCGTCCGTTCGGCGGCCCCTCGCTTCGTGACGGCCGCATTGAACACCAGGAGCGTCGCGTCGGCAAGCCTTGCGAGCATCTTGACGTCGCTGACGAGCAGCACCGGCGGCGTATCAACGATGATCCGATCATACTGGTTCGCCGCACTCTCGATCAGTTCTTTCATCCGGTGGCTGGCCAGCAACTCGGCCGGGTTCGTTGTGGGCGAGCCCGCATAGATAATGTCCAAGCCCTTCAGGCCGCTGGGGCGTATGGTCTCCGGATAAGCACACTCGCCCGTCAGAATGTTCGTCAGACCCAGTTCCGTCCCTTCGCCTTCCGATACATCACGTGGGAAAGCCAGGTCCAGGCTCGGTTGGCGCAGATGGCCGTCGATCAGCAGCACCTTCTCGTACTTGGCGGCAAACGCCTCGGCCAGGTTGCACGCCACGGAGGTCTTGCCGTCCCCGGGCTGCCCGCTGGCGATCAGCAGCGTTTTGAATCCCTCCTCCGACGACAGGTCGAGGTTGGTCCGGCACCGGCGGTAGCACTCTCCGATCAGCGAGTACGGCGCCTCATCCACGACGTGGCACAGATCGACGTCGCGCACGGCACGATCTTCATCCGCATCCGGGATGATTCCCAACAGCGGAACATGGAGGAATCGGCGGATATCGCTCGGCGTCCGCACCAGATCGTTCAACATCTCGACGAGGAACGCCAGGGACAGGCCGAAGATCAATCCCAACATGGTGCCGCCGGGGGCCCACAGGAGCATACTGCGGGAGATCACCATCTCCAGCGGTTCCGGGGCCCTGCCCAGAATCTGCACCTTGGGCGTATCCGGGTCCTTGACCATGATCCGCAGCTTCTCGATCTGCGTCTTGATCTGGTTCAACGTTTCGGTGCGCTCGTCGCGAATCTTCATCTGTCGCCCGTACTCGGCGCGGGCGTCGTCCAAGGCTTTCTGCTGCGCCTTCGCGGCCTCCCGCATACGATCCAGCTCGGCCAAACGTCCCTCGAGCACGCGAAGATTGTCCTGTGCGTTCCTTAGATTGGCCCTTCGGGTTTGTTCGGCGATTTCGGTCTTGCGCAGATCCCTCTTGGTCTGGAGCTCGGCGATCTGCTCCTGGGCTTGGCGCACGCTGCGATGGCCCTCGCCGAACTTCGAAAGCCGGCCGGACAACTGGGCCTCCAGCAAGGCGATCTGCTGGGCCAGCGCGAGCATCACCGGGTCCCGCTCGATGGCATAGGCGATCTGTTCGGTGATCGGCCCCTGGGCCAACCTGCTGAGGTTCTCGATATCCGTCTTGAGCTGGCCGACGGCCAGATCGAGCTCGTTCTTCTGCAGTTCCAGGTCGTTCAGGCGGATCGTGATCGTGTTCTGGAAGTAACGCCCCGCCGCGGGCACTTCCAGGTCCGTGATTCCCGTCCTCTCCCGCACTTCCCGGAGGGCCTGCTCACTGGTGAGAATCTCCTTTTCGACCGCGCTCTGGCGACTGGTCAATTCCACGAGCTTGTTGGTAACGTCCTGTCTCTCGGTGTCTCCATGATCCTTGATGAACAGATCGGTCATCTCGTTGACGATCAAGGCGGCCTCCGACGGACTGCCGCAGGTCATTGAAACGACAATGTGCTCGGCCTCGCGATGAGGGAACGCACGGAGGTTCTTTTCGAGATACCGCACGGCGGCGACGGCGCCTCCCCTTCCCTTCGTGGTCTGTCGATACCAGTTCGTCGCACGGACCCGATCATTCTGAAGTAGTTTCTGCAAACTATTCTGGCTCTTCATCAGATTGGCGAGGGAGACACGGTGCCCATATTGAATATCCTGCTGCACCTGAGCCGCCACGATCTCCATGGGATCGGTCTCGACGGGAGGCAGAACCTTGATCACGGTCTCGGCCTTGTAAAGAGGCAGGAACCGCCTGGCCAGGTACCAGCCGCCCCCGCCGACCGCTGCTCCCAGAACGGTCATGAAGAGGATCAGCCAGATGTGCCGGCGGAGCATGCCCAGGACTTCCTTTGGCGTCAAGGCTGCCTCGGAGACGCCCCTCGCTCCAGGTGGCCTCGGCGTCCTGCCCGCAACCGTCGGATTTCTCTTCGTCATGTCACATCACCCTTACTGCGTCAGTCGCCGGAGGGCCGCATTGATGCGCTGCTTGACCACATCGGGCGCTGCATCTCCGCCCACCTCCAGCGCGCGGCGATAAGCGGCCCGGGCCTTGTCCCGCTGTTTCAGCGCCTCGTTCACCATACCCAGGTGCTCGTACACATCCACCGACGCCGCTCCCTCGGCCTCGTATTGCTGAACCGCGGCTGCCAGCATCTCGGCGGCCTCGGCGTGTCTGCCGCTCCTGTGCAGGATGTACGCGTACGTATCCAGGTAACCGGCCACATCCGGGTTCTGCTCCACGGCCGCCTTGGCGTATTCCGATGCCTCTGCGAGCCCCCGATCGTCCTGGGCCAGCAGGTAGGCCAGGTTGTTCAAAACACTACTGTTATTCGGCATTTTCTCTCGCAGACTTTCATAGACCGCGATAGCCTTCGCGAGATACGCTTTATCGGAAGTTGCCTCGTGAGCCGTGGTGAGCAATTCGGCCTTGCGAAGCGTGTGCTCGATGCCCCCCTGCGTATCCGCACCCGATAGTCGAATACACTTGTCGATGTAATCGACCGCTTCGTCATACTGGCCCCGGACCTTGGCCAGGTTGAACAGGATGAAGTTGGCGGCGACGGACCCCGGTTCCATGGCGAGACGCCGGCGGCAATAGGCTGATACGTCCTCCTCGCCCAGCAGCATGTAGACGCGTAGCAGCACCTCAACGGCCAGTCGCTCGTTGGACCACGCCTTGTCGGCCGCCTTGTGGCTGTAGTCGCGGGCCGCATCCATATCACCCAGCCTTTTCTTGGCCTCGGCCATCCGGAAAAAGGCGATGGGTGCATACGGCGTGTCCGTATGCCTACCGCCCTCCTCGAAGACGCAATCCATCTTCTCGGGTCGCGAATCGCCGGCCGTTAGGATGAGCGCCCGGAGGTACCCATCCAGCGCGGCGGAATAGTCGGCGTCCGGCATGGTGTCCACCGCGCCTTGTCCAGCCGATGCCTGTTGCTGAAGCTGCAGCGCCTTCTGGAAGAGCTCTTCGGCCTGAGCGTGCCGCCCCTGGCCGATGGCGAAATTGCCCGCTCGGTTCAGCCAAAAAATGTTATCCGGAGACTCGGCCAGAACGTCCGCATAAAGTCGCGTAAGGGCATCGTTGCGGCCGAGTTTGCGATAGAGGGTCTCCAGCAGCGTGGTGGCCTCCAGAGGCGCCTCCGGGTGCCCGGCGGCACGCCGCAACTCGGCAATCGCCTCCTCATCGCGACCGGACCAGAGATATGCCTTGGCCAAGGCAATCGTCGTGACCGGATCGTCCTGGAGCGTGCGGCTCTTGCGAAAATCGAGAATGGCCTGGTCCCCGTCTCCCATCAGGAGGGAGATCTCGCCGCGAAGCCGCCAGGGGGTCGCATTCTGCTGATCGTTTTCAAGACCGCGATTGACCAGGTCCATCGCCTGTTGGAGCCGCCCCCGTCGTTTTGCCACCTGGGCCTCCATCAACAGCGCGCGGGATTCCGTCGGATACTTTCCCTTGAGACTCTGCAAGCTTCGCTCGGCCTCGCTGACAAACCCCACGTTCAGGTACCCCCGCACTTGGGCGAGACGATTGATGGCGCTGTCTTCCAGCAAGACAAGCTCCTCGGAGTACTTCTTCACGCCCTGCTTGTCGTTCGTCTCTTCCGCGACAAGAAGCAGGCCCTTGAGCGCGTCGATCCGGGTGTCCTTCTCGGCGTACATCTTCGTGAGAAGTCGTCGGGCTTGTGCAAAGTTCCGGACTCGGAAATAGTGCCGCCACAGAAGCCGGCTGTCGTTCGACTCGATCAGCAACTGCCTGGCCCGGTCATTCTGTCCCTGGGCGCGGAAGTACGCCGCATAGCTTTCGAGCATGAACTGGTCGCGCGGGTCCATCTGTTTGGCCTGCTCGAAGGCGGTTTCCGCGACCATGAAGAACGCTTTCTTCTTGTGCGCGTCGGTTTCTTTCAGGGCCGCCTGAGTCGCCAGCCTCCCAAGCATCACGGCGTTGATCAAACTCGGGGCATTGATCTGGATGGTCTGGCGAAGGGCCATCGCTTTCACCGGATCGCTGTCACCGATGAAATCCGCATAGACGCCCAGCAGGCTCGCATCCCGCGGGTTGAGCTGGATGGCCCGCTCCAGGGCCTGCATGGCTTCGAGCTGCTGCTCGGACGACACATTGGCCCCCAGCTTGTTGTTGCGGACGTACAAGGCATTTGCCCTCGTCCTGGCGACCATCGGGTCCATGGGATTCAGACGCGATGCCTCGCGGATATCCTCGATGGATTCCTGCTCTCGACCGAGAGCCGCCTCCACGTTGCTGCGAAGCATGTAGCCATGAGAAAAGATCGGCCGCTGCTTGAGACACTCATCCAGGCAGGTCAACGCAGCCGCATACTGCTGCCGGGCAAAGGCAAGCCGAGCCGAGAACAGGTAGCCCCCGCAGTCATCCAGATTGTCGCGCTTGGCAAGATCGACCACCTCTTCCGCGAGCTTCCAGTTCTCCTGGTGGCGGGCAAAATCAAACAAATAGCCGGCCGCCACGTGCCGCGGGCTGATGTTCCGGATCTTCAAATACACCGGCATATCCTGGGTCTGCTGCGAGGCCGTGGCGTCCAGGACGCTTCGCCATTGGGCCGCCGCCTGATCCGCCTGCCCCCGCTGCTGATAGAACAGGCCGAGTTCCAGCGATCGGCGAATGGGATCGGAGAGGCAGCGAATGGCCTGCTCCTGGATCTCCCGGCGCCTGGGTTCGGGGCACTTTTGCGGGTCCGGCTCCAAGAGCAACCCTCGATAGAACAAGGCGCCGAGGCTGTCGGGCGATTGCTTCAGAACAGCCTCGACCAGTGCCCGGGCCGTACCGAGGTCCCCTTGCTCGACGAGCGATTCGCAGAGCCTCACGACGTGTCCATCCTCGACCGCATCCGGATCAACCCGCAGCAATTGCTGCATGAGATCCGCTTCCTGACGGTGGCAGCCGCGCAGCTCGGCCGTCATGGCGGTCGCCCCATCGGAATAGTCCTCGCTGTCCACCACGATCCGTTCCTGATGGATGGCGCCGGTCAATTGGGTGCTTCTCGCCCGGATCAGACCCAGATTCAAGGCAATCACCTTCGGATCATCGGGCGTGAGACGCGTGACGGCCTCCTGGGCTTCCGCAATGTGGCCTTTCGCAATCAGCGCCTCGACACGGAGCACACGGCTTCTGTCGTTTTGGCCGAACCGCTCCTCGAAAGATTCCACGGCACGGATCGCCGTATCAGACGAACCGGCCCGCATGAGCGCGTCGCCGTAGTCCAGGAGGGCATCGGGCCTGGTGTGGACGACGCCCGAGTTCAAGGCGGTCCCAAGGAAATCGATAACGGCCCCGGTTTCCGAGGTGTCCTTGAAGATCATCGCCAGGGTCTGGGAGAGGAATGGGTCCCGCTGTTCCGGCGGGTTGGCCGCCTTGATCTGCTCGTAGGCGGCGTACAGGTTCTTGACGGCTTTGCCCGTCCGGCCCTTGGCCAGATCCAGCATCCCCTGCCACTTCAGGATCTCAGGGTTCTCGCCGCTGCCCTGAATCTGCCGGATTTGACCGACGGCGGCCTCGGCGCGGGCCAATAGGGCCTCCCGCGCCGGGTCCGAGTCGGGCAGCGTCAGGACCCGCTCGACGCAGCATCGCGCAAGCAAGGAACACAGAGAGAACCGATTGAGCCGCCGGGCGATTTGCGTGGGACCGGGTGTGTCCTGTGCATCCGGCAGATCGAGCGCCTTCTGTGCCAGGTCGATCGCTGCCTGCAACGACGATGTGTCAGCATAGATGGAGAACTTGCGGTACTGATAGCCGGCCGCAAGGATCGCATATTCAGCATTGTCCCCGTCACGCGCACCCGCCTGCCCGGCGGCCTCGATCGCCTTGTCGAGCTTGTCCAGGGCGGACGCGGAATCCAGGTAGGCCGCGAAGAACGAGTAGAACTGCGCCTTGGCGGCAAACGCCTGAGGGCTGGATGAAAAACGCTGCGTCAGCGCCTCGTACTCAGATTGCAGCACCTTCATCTGCTCTCGGGCGGCGGCGATTGTCCCCCGCTGCATCACGGCGAGTTTCCGGGCCAGCAAATGAATATGGGCCTCGGGAGCCCCGTTGGCGGCACGGACCCCTTCTGCCAGGATCTCGTCGGCCTGCTTTTCAACCGCGGCCTGTTCATTCCGACTGCCGGCAGAGGCCGCGAGCTTGCCTTTCTCGGTGAAGACCTGCGCCAGATAGTGGTATACCTGCGCGTTGTTCGCATCGAGTTTCCTGGCCTCCTCAAGATCGGCTTGGGCCTCCTGGAGCAACTCACCCGGCGCGGTGACGGCTCCCATCGCCGCCAATTCCAGTGCGGCCCGGCCCTTGACGAAATGCAGATGCGGGCCCAGGACCGCCGCCCCGCGACTCCATCCGCGATCCTTCACGGCTCCAAACGACGGCTCCCACTCCAGTCTCCCGGCGCCCTGCAAGCCGGCATTCTCGATCACGCCGATCGTTTTCCTCGCGTGCGACAGGACCTGTTCCCAGTATTCACTNNGCCAGGACCTTGTCCCACTGATCCATCTGTCTGTACACCTCGGACAGCTTGAACAGCAGATCCACTTTCATCTCCGGCGTGTCGGCGAAGCCATAGGCTCGTGCGTAGTTCTCTCTCGCGGTCTGGAAGTCCTTGGCCGCCCAGGCCGCGTCGCCGTCGGCGATGAACGGAGCGGGGTCCCGGTTCAGCCGCAGGATGACAAATACCGCCGCCATCACGAGCAGCAGGAACACCGCCGTGCCCAGCAACGCGACCTTCTTGTTCAGACGCCTTCTTGCCATCTGTATTCCCCTTTCCCGGCCCGATCAGCCGATGGCTCCGCTTCATTCCGGATCGGGCCAATATGCCTGTTCCAGCAACGGCAAGAGCACCCTCAAGAGTCGCTCGCTCGCCGCTATCGCCTCATCCTTCGTCGGGACGGCAGGTGCCTGGTTGAAAGCCAATTCGATCTTGGAAAAGTACGAATGCTTGTGGAAAATGCATCGGTTCAAAGCCATGCGAGCATCGTCCCTGTTGCCTGCATATTCCCGATTGATTCGAAACAGATACACGACCGGGAATTGCCCCGCCTGCGGATCGAGGCCGCCGCTTGGGGCCCGAAACAACAGGAATCGACCCGGAATGCTCGCGCCGCGGCCCACGTCGAAGGCAACCTGAGCCTGCGACAAACAGTCGTATCCCCCGCCCGTGTAGCACTCCTCCGGAACGTGGGGCACCCGATCCGGAACGTCGTAATACGTGATGAACAGCAGCAGCTTTCGTCCGGCGCCGGTTATCGGCTCGCGAGGGTCCTCGATCACCCACTGGATGTAGTCCTCCGTCCCCAGCGATTCGACGACCTTTTCGTTGTCGATCGTGTGCTTCTCGCGGACCTTGTACGGAGCCAGTTCCTGCTCGCCGATCGCGCTGAGCGGCTTCTTCAAGGGCAGCGGCTCTTTCTTCAGATAGATCCCGAGTGCCCTGGTCATGACGGACATCCCCACCCCGGCCAGCGCCAACACGGCCGTGCAGATCACAAACGCCGGCTGCAAGAACGTACTCCTGTTGCCGGCGCCCATCACCGGCCTCGCTTTCCGGCGATGACGACATTCGGGCCGGCGGCATCATCTTCCTCGACAAACAGACTCGACATAAACCATCCCAGCAACCCATACAAACCCAGCGCCAGAGGCAGCATCGCCAACCCCAGCGCATCGTGGTAGACGCCCTGCGTATATGGCGGACCCACGAGGACGTAGATGAACCCCGTGACCGTCACGCGGACGATATTGCACAGCACGGCAATCGGCACCGTGCTCAACAGCAGAACGGCCCGTTGCCATGCGGGACGATCGTGCAGATACGCCATAGCCACCCCCAACGCCAGAAACGCCATCAGCAGGCGCATCCCGCTGCAGGCCGCCTCCACGTCAAGCGCAGGCTCCAGCCGCTGCCCCTGGTACACGATCTCGATGATCGTACCGCTCGCCGTTGCATCAAGACCGTGGACCATGTTTAGCAGCCCGGTCGCCACCGTGGCGGCCAGACGCCTCATCGGCATCGTCAGATTCACGTAGTAGCGACGTGGCAGCGGCACCGCAAATACCAGGAACATGATCGGCAGCCACGTGTACCGGATTAATCGCCAGCCTCCCAGAAACAGGACGACCGCCCCCACGGCGGCAATCATCGAGATCGGACGCAGATAGGCGTAACCCGCCGGACTGACCACGTTGAACGCATAGAGAGCCAACACGGCCAGTAATAACGGCAATCCAAGGTAGTTCGCCCGCGTCCGGCCCGGCGACAGAGGCTGCGGCCAATGACCTCGCAGCAAGTCCGGAAGCGGGTCCCGAACGAATTCCAGACTGAGGATTTCGCGTTTCTTGCGATGCACAAAATAGAGGCTAAAGAGGGGGATCAGAAAGCCGTGCGACCAGTCGGGGTCCTTGATCCACAGACGAACCATATCGTGGAGTTCGCTGCGGAAGAGGCACGCGAGCAGCCCCCCGAGGAGGAGGGCTTTCACGCAGCCGTGCGGCCAGAGCTCACGCCACGCTCGCTCCCGCCGAGACGGACCGGCATCCTGCCTCCCGGTCTGTATAAAGCCAGCCTGTCGAGCCATACCCCCGCATCTCCAGTGCGAAGTGTGAAGTTTGAAGTGCTTCGTGTGAAGTGCAGGATCGGCACTTGAAACTTGAGACTTCAAACTTGAGACTTCTGAATTAGAACCAGTGAGGCAATTGGAATCCCTTCCCGTAGTCCGCGTCGGCAAAATTCCGGTCGTATACAAAGCCGAATCCATAGGCGGCCCGGAAGGCGTTTCGGAGCACCGCGCGCCATCGCGAGGTAACATCGGTTCCCACATTGATCAGGTCGTTCGGCTTGATGAAGAAATCGGGCTGCTCACCGCTGGCGATCTTGTCCAGATCCACCATGACGATTTCCTCTTTTTTCGCGCCGATCCGCCGGATTACTTCGACACGCTTGGGATACGCCAACGATCCCAGCCCCCCGGCGGCGGCAATCGCCATCTTCAGCGTCATTGGCCTGCCCGTGATTGCGATAATGCCCGTTCGATTCACATTGCCGCTGATGTAGAACTCACCGATCAGATCGACCGGGACATGGATCGTGTCACCCGGCTTGATGACCAGGTTGTATCGCGCGTCGCCCGCCAGAAGCCGGTCCGTTGGAATCCGGATCACTCGGGTCTGCACCGCCTGGTCCCAGTCCAGATCCATCGGCAGCGTCCCATCGACCAGCGGGAGCGTGGGGCCTCTGGGCTCAGCCGTCGTGGGCGGCTTGCCCGGCAAAGGCTGCCCTTGCCCTTTGGGCACCTGGACCCAGTTTCCCTCGCGGAAAACCCATTCGGTCTGGCCTGCGGGCTGTGCCTGTGTGGCTGCAGGCCGTGCCGGGGGAGCCGGAGGTTGGGCCGTCGCCTCGCTTCGCGCCGCAACCTGCTTCCATTGGCCGTTCTCGAAGACCCACTCCATTCTCTCGACGGGCTTGGACTGGGGGCGAGGAGTCTGAGTCGCCGTCGGGGAAACAGCGCCAAATTCCGCCGGCGACTGCACCGTGTCCCAGGATGGCGTCTGGGCCGGCTCTTGCCGTCGCGGCGGCACGAGCACGCGGAACCCTCCCGGCAACATCGATGCCGAGATGTCTTCGTCTTTCCGTTGGACCGCGTTCGCCGAACCCGCCGTTTTGTCGTTCCGGGGCCAGACTGTCCCCGCCTGAGGAGCGATCAGGTCGAGCATCTCCCGTTCCGTCTCGAATTTCTTCGCCGGTTCGAGGGGCTCGGGGATATCCCTCCTGGGCGTGGTGGCCGCAGAATTCTCCGGTTTCAAGGCCGCCGGCTGCGCCCCTTTGCCGGACGAACCCGGCTGCATGAGCCCCAGCTCGGGAGCGTGTCCGGCCCCTTGCGGATCGACAGACCTGTCTGTGGCCCGTCCCTCTCTTCGCGAGACGTAGATGTGGCTGACGTTGAATTGCATCTGGACCTGGGCGGTCGCCAGCGCGTCCATCAACCGAAAATCGTACCGGGGGATGAAGTACCGGCCGGGGACCGGCACGCCGTTGCCGAGGATCGAGAACGCCCGCTGCTGCGAGGTCACGAGGTGGACCGTGACCAACGGCTCGCGAAGGATGTTGGGCGACAGGACCTTGCGGATCTCCTCCTCAAGCTGGGTTTCCGTCCGCCCTGCCGCCTGGATCACGCCGACCTCGGGAATCGACAATTTCCCCGTCTCCGTAATCACGTAGCTGCTGCTGACGGTGACCCCCTCCTGGAGCAACTCATGGATGGCGATTGCCACCACGTCCGCCGGCTGGAGAACGTAGTCGGTCTTCACCGCCCGGATGTCGCTCGGCTGCGGCTCCTCCGCGGTTTCCCAGGCCACCGCAGGCTCCTCCGCCACCCCGAGCGAATCCAGAATGACGTTCACCGCCGGCGTCGGACGGAATCGGCCGACCTGCGTGGGGTCGAGGAACTTGTTGCTGCACCCCGCCAGACTCGCGATCAGGGCGCAAGCATAGGGCAATACGCCCGCCCTGCGAATCAAATCGTAGATCGTAAATCGTAAATCGTACATTCCTGGGGTTTATCGGTTCTGGGCGTGACTCGCTTAACTCTTTGGGGGTCTGACAGTCAATTATGGCACGGCGCAGAATCGGCCCTTCGGATACCAGGAAGAGCGAAAAAGTCACCCGATAGGAGAGCTGCGTCGGTCCCACAGGTCCCATCGGCCCGCAAGCCCCATAAGAACCCCGCCATCACTGCTGCCGTTCGAGGACGGAGGACAGAGGACACCGAGTGCCTCGACCCTTCGCGCTCTTCACGAGAGATACACGCCCAGCGCTTCCGGCTTCACGAGAATTCCCCTTGCCTTATCCTCCGGTTTGATCCTACAATGGGGCCGTATCTAAAGAGCGCTTTCCGGCTTTGCGGAAATGGACCTGATATCGTCTCATACCTCCGACAATAAGGAGAGCACAGATGAAGGGAATCACAGCATGGCTGATTCTCGTTGGCGTGAGCCTCTGGGGGTGCCAGAATCCAACTACGCCGTCAGCCACCGAGACTTCGGAATCCGTCGCAGGCTACGACATGATCCTGTGGTACAAGATGCCCCCGGTCGACAGGGTCAGTCACGGCGCACTGATCCCGATCCTTAAGATCGGCGGGGCCTATTACACGGTCTCTCACGGCCTGGAGATCCCCCTCAAGGAGTGCCCCGAGGGCCTCCGATGGAACCTCACGCCCTCGACCATGTCCGAGACTGTTATCGGCTTCCACGGGCCGTCGTACCCGTGTTCCATCCGCATCGTGGATCGCCAGCGTGCGAACTTCGATGAATCCTATCTCCCCGACAAGATGCCGCCTGTCCCCATGACGAAACTGGACAAGCCGCCGGGACTGCTCGATACCACGGCCCGCCGGCCGTGAACACTCGACGACTTCCTGGGCATCTATCAACCGATGTGGCTTCCCTGGGTACGAATGGAGATACGAAAGGATGGCGGCCGGTATTGGACCGTCGAACACAACCTCGATTCACCCGAGCCGCCACTGGTGTGGAAAGCCCGAGGCGAGCCACGCGAACTCACGCCGCTTTCCGATGGACTGGGGTTCGAGATCGGCTCTCGTAAAAACCCCAAGCCATTCACATACAACGAAACCCTCAAGCGCTTCGAGATCGTCCTCACGAATTCCGGTGCGAGGATGCCGCTCGCAAGGGTCTCGCCGTCTTCCGAGACGGATACGGCTCTGCCGCCTCTGCCAATCGGAATCCCGGCCTGGCATTAGAGGCGGCAAGCGAATTGAGTGTGACGTTCCCAGATATCGTGAGTACGCGTGACGATGGCACATGATGTTGACTAATCTCCCACGACCGTGTTAGCATAGTCTGCCGTCAAGTCGAGAAACCGGTGCATTAGGAAGACGCTTCAGGCCATGAGGAAAGACCCGTGAAGACAACACTACGTTCGCTGCGGGATATGAAGCCATGGGAACCTAAAAAGGTCCTTTTCGTCCTTGTCGTCCTGGTGGGAATCTGCGCTCTTCTGTATTTCATGTGCAGCACAAATAATGCCGAGAGACCAGAACCTTCGAGTCAGAAATAGGATCACGCCCGCATGGAATTCTGGGGACGCCATACGAATGGCACTGCCGTCGTATCTTTCATGGTAGTCGATGCTTATGTCATACACCATCTCTTTCGCAGTTCCCCGCGTGGATCGTGCATCATGGGATAGTGCTGGC
>DCUI01000302.1 GCA_002327785.1 Phycisphaerales bacterium UBA2218 | reverse complement strand
AGCAGCGCACGCGCTTCGACCTGGAGATGCTGCAGGAGGTGGGCCACTGCAAGGGCATCGAGAACTACAGCCGGCCCCTCTCCGGCCGGCCGCCCGGCTCTCCGCCGGACACCCTGTTCAGTTTCTTTCCCGAGGATTTCCTCCTGTTCGTGGACGAGTCGCACGTCACGGTGCCGCAGATCCGCGGCATGTACGAGGGCGACCGTAGCCGCAAACTCACGCTGGTGGAGCACGGCTTCCGGCTGCCCAGCGCCCTGGACAACCGCCCGTTGCGGTTCGAGGAGTTCCAGGAAAGCTGGGACCAGGTGGTCTTCGTCTCCGCAACGCCCGCCCCCTACGAGATGGGCAAGTGCAACAACGAGGTCGTCGAGCAGATCCTCCGGCCGACCGGCCTGCTGGACCCGGAAATCTTTGTCTTCCCGGCCGGCAACCAGGTCCAGCACCTGCTGGACGAGATCGCCAAACGGGTCGAAGTCAAGGAACGGGTCCTCGTGACCACGCTTACCAAGCGGATGGCCGAACAACTCTCGGATTACGTGGCCAAACGGGGCTACCGCTGCCGCTATCTGCACAGCGAAGTCGAAACGCTCGAACGGATCGAGATCCTCCGCGACCTGCGGCTCGGCGAATTCGACGTGCTGATCGGCGTCAACCTCCTCCGCGAGGGCTTGGACCTGCCCGAGGTCTNNCTCGACGCCGACAAGGAGGGCTTCCTGCGAAGCCAGACCTCGCTCGTCCAGACAATCGGCCGGACCGCCCGAAACATCAACGCCACGGTCTTCTTGTATGCCGACAGGGTCACCGAGTCCATGCAGAAAGCCATTGACGAAACGAATCGCCGCCGTACAATTCAACTGGCGTACAACCAGGAGCATGGAATCACGCCTGAGACGATACGTAAGGAGATTCGCAAGAGCCTCACCGAGCAGATCAAGGCACGACGGGTGGCCCGCGAAGCGATTCAGCTCGGCGATTCCGAGTACGACAAGATCGAGATGGCCGGCCTGATCGAACGGGAGATGTTCGAGGCCGCCGAGTCGCTCGATTTCGAACGGGCCGCCGCCTTGCGTGACCAGTTGCGCCAGTTGAAAGAGCTGCCCGAGCTGATCGTCACCAGCAAAACAAAAAAGGACGTCGCCCGCAAGACACGGGGCCGACGGCAGACGAAGTCTTGACCCTGGCTTCTCAGGGGAGACGGAGGAATATCCGTTCTTGGAAACACCCGAATGAAGAAACTCGATATCAAGCAAGTGCGACCGCTGATTCGCATGGCCATGGAAGAAGACCTCGGCAGCGGCGACGTCACCACGAACCTGTTGTTCCAGGATGGCGCGACGGCCGAAGCAAAGATCGTCTCCCGCGAGGAGATCGTCGTCGCCGGATTGCCGGTGATCGAGGAGATCCTTCGGCAGTATGACGAACGCCTGACCCTGACCGCCCACTTCCGCGACGGCCAGTCGGCCCACGTCGGCAACAAGCTCGCCACGATCCGGGGGCCCCTGCGCTCCATGCTCAGCGTCGAGCGGGTCATGCTGAACTTCCTCCAGAGACTCAGCGGCATCGCCACGACCACCAGCCGGTACGTCCGCGCGATCAAGGGCACGAAGGCCAAGATCTACGACACGCGAAAGACGCTGCCCGGCTGGCGGCTGCTCGAGAAGTACGCCGTCCGCTGTGGCGGCGGATACAATCACCGCCTCGGCCTCTACGACGGCATCCTGATCAAGGACAACCACCTGGCCGAGTTGGGCTCGGACTTCCCCGCCCGGCTCCGGCGTCTCGTCGCAGAAGCCAAGAAGGTCAACGGTCTTAAGTTCATCGCGGTCGAGGTGGACCACGTGGACGATCAGTTGAATCACGTCCTGAAGATCCCCGGCATCGACATCGTTCTGCTGGACAACATGGGCCAATGGCAGCTCAAGCACGCCGTCGAGATGCGCGACGCGATGTGCGCCAAGGGAAAAGGACCGTTGCTGGAGGCATCGGGCAATATCAATCTGAACAACGTCTCCGAGATCGCCCAGTGCGGCGTGGACCGCATCGCCGTCGGCGCCATCACGCACTCGGCGGCCGCCGTGGACATCGGATTGGACAGATAAGACATGAAGCGTGAAGCGTCCGAGTGCTGCTTTACGAGGAATACCCTGGCATGGCAACTGACGACCGGCTGGACCCGGACCTCATCGGGGCCAACCTCAAAACGAAGAGAATCGGCCGCTCGGTTGTCGTCTACGGCCGGACGGCCAGCACCAACGACGTCGCGGCTGAATACGCCCGCAACCCCGACAACGACGGTCTCGTGGTCTTCGCCGAGGAGCAGACGGCCGGACGGGGCCGCACCGGGGCCACGTGGCAGAGCCGCTCGGGCGACAGCCTCCTGTTCTCTTTCGTCCTGATCGACTGCAAAACCGTCGGCGATCTCCTTTCGCTGGCCTGCGCCGTGGCCGTGGCCGAGGCCATCGGCCGGATCGGCGGTCACCACGCCGGGATCAAGTGGCCCAACGACATTATGCTTGACGACAAAAAGGTCGCCGGCATCCTCGTGGAATCGAGACGCGTCGCTCGTGTCTCGTCGCTCGCATCTCGACCGACCGAGGTCCCGCATCCCCACGAACGAGATACGAAAAGCGAGATACGAGACACGACAATCATCGGCATCGGCATCAACTGCCACCAGGCGAAGGAGGCTTTCCCCGACGATCTCCGGAGAATCGCCACCAGCCTGGACCTGGTCGGCGGGAGTCAATGCCAGCGGGTAACGGTCGCCAAGCGGGTCCTCACTTCCCTGGACCACTGGCTTCGCGTGGCCGAGCGGAACAAGCAGCAGGTGATCGAGACCTGGAGTCGCCTGAGCACGCAGTTGGGCCGGCGGGTGACCCTCTCGTATAACGGCAAACGCTTCACCGGCAACTGTATCGGCGTAGACCCCGAGAACGGCCTGATCCTCCAACTCGACCGCGGTGGCATCCGAATGTTCGACGCCGCCCATACGCACATCGTCAAGTGAGTCGTCCGACGAACGCGGCGGCTGTCCGAATGACGGTCGTCATTCTCAGGGAAGATCTGTGATCATGTGCCTCACGCCAAACGCGCCGAGATGCCTTCCCCTGCAACTCCCGCCCGACAACTGCGACAAGACCCAGATGGTACGGGAATCGTCATGCTGTCCCTCGAATTGTCGCGAAGCAGACCGGACAACTCGGCCAGCGAGCCGCTGGAAAGATCCAGAATCCGGGGCGCTCGCGCGTAGCTGTCCACAATGTTTCGGATCGCCTCCGCCCGCGCCGCCCAATCCTGGGTCAGCAACACGATCCAGATCGAGAGGGACTCGCCCGAAACGAAGATGTGCCTCAGGTAACCGGCAAGTTCCTCGTCGTTCAAGACCGTGTGGTCGCCGAAGAAGATCAAACCCGTCAATCTGCCGTCTTGTTCGCAGAAAAATGGGTTGTCTTCAAGGGCACGGCGCATCGAGGGACGGCTGCCGCAGGGAAGAAGCCACAATCCAAGGTCCCGCTTGTAGATGGACGGGGCAAGCCGGCTGCTCCATTTCTTCTTGTACATCAACACGCCGTCCTTCAGGAACGGACGTGCGGCCCCCATGTCCACCTCGAGGCATCCGCGGCGGTGGGCCTCGACGAACGAAAACCAGTACAGCGCCGACATGACCCCCGCCTTGAGAAGATCCCGCTCGCCGCTCAAGGTGGCTGACACGTGCGAACGGTAGATGCTGCCGATCTGTTGATTCACGTTCCCCGCCACAAGCCGGCCGTCCTTGCGAATCAGCAGCAGTTCCATGTCGCCATACAGGGTCTGGAACGTCGGCCAAGGGGGGATATCGGCGGATTCAAGGTGCCGCTCCTGAATATATGGAACATAGAGATGATGATAGTAGTGGCGCAGCGTCTCTGGGTCATGGGTGATTTCGTACTGGAAACGGGCTTTCCGGAGCCTGTCCAGATCGCCTTTTGTCATACGATGATGGAAATGGGCCAGCAGGTCTGAGGTGGAAGGCGGCAGATCAACCGTCTGTTGGACGTAGCATGGCAGCATCAGCATGCGGCGGGTGACCGCAGCCGGAGGCGACAATCGCGCGCTCCGGAAGAAGATCAGGTCGGCCTTCGCTTCCCAACGCCGTATGGCCCGATCGAGACTCCCGACGGGCACGCTGCCGACCTTCTCGGGCACGAGGTATTCACCATACAGCAAATGAACGAGGTACGGATCGAGCGATTCGCGGCCGATCTGGATCACCGTCAGTCCGGGCTTGTCGATCCGATAAATCGGCACCCAAATATCCATTGCAAGAGACCGAAGTCGCCGGATCTGTCGTCGCAGCGAAGCAGGCACAAGTAGACGAGCAAGCCGTTTAATGAGTTCCAGCATGAGCCAATACCTGTGAATCGGATCAGGAGCCCCTGATGTCATCATCGCTGACGACGTGGATCACGGCAGCATCCTTGGCAGTGCAGTAGGACCCGACCAGGAAAACCACCCCATAATTCCCTATCTATACAATAAGTATGATTATGTGACATTGCAAATCAGAGATCCCACAGGCTGTAGGCGGTAGACCGGAGATTGGAGAAGAACGGGCCCCGTGCGCAGCGTCGCTCCGCTCTGAGGCGACCTGCGAAGAAACGCCTTGCGACGCCGCCACGAGCAGACAACGTTTTGTTTCCCATCGGCGGGTTGGGTGGGTATACTGGGCCTCGACAATCAGATGGAGCCAACTGGAAAGGAACCTATCATGCATGGATTGAGACTCGAAAGAAGTCATACGATGAGCCTTGCTTGTCTGTCCCTTGCGCTTGGAGCGGCGGCATGGGCGCAGCCCGCGCCGGTCGGCGGCGCGACTCAGCCCAGCTACCTCAAGGCGAGTGACGCCGATATCCAATGGTGGCGGGAGCTGAAGTTCGGGCTCTTCATCCATTGGGGCCCGGTCAGTCTCAAGGGCACCGAAATCGGCTGGTCTCGCGGCGGCGAGCGACGCGGCACGGGCGGGACGGGCGAGATTCCCGTCGAGGTCTATGACAACCTCTACAAGGACTTCAATCCGGTCCGGTTCAACGCCGGCGAGTGGCTGCAAGTCGCGAAGGACGCCGGAATGCGGTACCTGGTCTTCACGTCGAAGCACCACGACGGCTTCTCCATGTTCGACAGCCGGCTCACAGACTACAAGATCACCAACTCGCCGTTCAAGCGGGACGTGGTCAAGGAGCTGGCGGACGCCTGCCACAAGGCGGGGCTGCGGCTGGGCTACTACTACTCGCCGGTCGACTGGCACCACCCGGATTATCGCACCGCAACGCATCAGAAGTACATCGAGTACATGCACGGCCAGCTTCGCGAGATTTGCAGCAACTACGGCCGGATCGACATCATCTGGTTCGACGGGCTCGGCGGCACCGCCAAGGACTGGGACTCCGAGAACCTCTTCCCAATGCTCCGCCGGTTGCAGCCGCACGTGATCCTCAACAACCGGGCCGGCCTGCCGGCGGACCACGACACGCCGGAACAGCGAATCGGCAGCTTCCAGAAGGACCGGCCCTGGGAGACCTGTATGACGATTTGCCAGCAGTGGGCCTGGAAGCCAAACGACCGGATGAAATCGCTCAAGGAGTGCCTCCAGACGCTGGTCCGGGTCGTCGGCGGCGACGGCAATCTGCTGTTCAACGTCGGCCCCATGCCGGACGGACGGATCGAACCCAGACAAGTGGAGCGACTCCGCGAGATGGGCCAGTGGTTGGGCAAATATGGCCAGAGCATCTACGGCACTCGCGGCGGGCCCTTCAAGACCACGGCCAGGCTCGCAAGCACCTACAGCGGCAACACGGTGTACGTCCACATTCTCGACTGGTCGGGCGACACGATCACCCTGCCGGGGTTGCCCAGGAAGGTGACGGACTCGTCCCTCCTGACCGGCGGGAGCGTCAGCGTGCGGCAGGCGCAGGACGCCATCGAGATCGCCGTACCGCCGCAAAGCCGCCAGGAGATCGATACGATTGTGAAGCTGACGCTGGACGGCCCGGCCGCCGAGATCGAGCCGGTGGCGATGGCTTCCTCGTCTCTGGCCGCCGGCAAGAAGGCAAAGGCATCGAACATCTATCAGGGCAATCAGGCACACGGGCCGGCGAAGGCCGTTGATGATGATCCGGGCACACGATGGGCGACGGATTCCGGCGTCCAGCAGGCTTGGCTGGAGGTGGACCTCGGCAAACCCGCGGCATTCCGCCGGGTCGCCATCAGCGAGGCCTACGACCGTGTCCGGAAGTTCGAACTCCAGTACAAAGACGGTGAGACCTGGAAGACGTTCCTTGAGGGCACGCGGATCGGCGAGGAGTACACGAAGGATTTCAGCCCGGTGACCGCCCAAATCGTCCGCCTGAACATCCTCGAAGCCACGGACGGCCCGACGATCTGGGAATTCCAACTTCTGGCGCCGAAACAAGACCGCTGAGAGGGCTATCGTCTGCGTGAATGACAGGGACCGAGCCTGGCGGCTGGCGACAGCCCCACCCACGGCGAATGTGGTGGAAACAACCGACGGGTTGGTTTATACTCTTGGGTGGTGGCACACGTAGACGCCTCCGGAGGTCGGTGTGGTGGCCGTCCTTGGGGCAGAAGCACAACTTGCAGTAGGGGAATCTGAAAGATGGCGGAACGGTTTGATGTCGTCGTGATCGGGGCAGGACCTGGGGGATTTCGGGCGGCGCGACGCTGTGCGCAGCGCGGGGCTTCGACCGCGGTGGTCGAGAGGGAATTCCCGGGCGGGACGTGCCTGAACTGGGGCTGCATCCCGTCGAAGACCCTGCTGGCCTCCGCCCACTTGCTGCTGCGGGCCGGGCACGCGGGCGAAATGGGCATCGATATCCCCTCCGCGACGCCGAACTGGCCCAAGATCCAGCAGCGGCGCGAGGCCATCATTACGGGCACCCGCAAGGGCATGGCCGGGACGCTAAAAAACCATGGCGTGACTTATATCGAAGGGCACGGCATTGTCACGGCACCGGGACGAATCCGCGTCCAGTCAGATGGGCAGACCCGCGACCTCGAAGCCGGCAAGATCATCCTGGCCATGGGCTCCGATTCGATCCAGATCCCGACGATTCCCTTCGACGGGCAAACCATCATCAGCAGCAAAGAGGCGCTGTCGCTGCCGCAGATCCCCAAGTCCATGGTCATCGTGGGCGGCGGCGTGATCGGCTGCGAGATGGCGTGCGCCTACGCCGCATTCGGCACAAAGGTCACGATCGTCGAGGCGCTGGACAGGCTGCTGCCCATGGAAGATTCCTGGGTGAGCCGGTTGATCGAGCGGGAGTTCAAGGGCCTCGGGATCGATTCCATGACGGGCCGCAAGGTGATGAGTGTCGATAAGAGCGCGTCCATCGCCAAGGTGAGCCTCGACGGCGATCAGACCATCGAGGCGGAGAAGGTGCTCGTGGCCGTGGGCCGGCGGGCCCGCGTGGACAAGGATGTCGTTCAGGCCCTGGGGCTGGAGATGAATGGCCCCGCGATCAGGGTGAACAAGAAACTGCAAACAAGCGTCCCGGGCGTCTACGCACTCGGCGACGTGGTCGGCACGACCTATCTCGCCCACGGCGCGACCGCGGAGGCGGAAATCGCGGCGGCAAATGCCACGGGCGGCGACGAGGAGATGCTCGACTATTCGCTGGTCCCGCGAGTTGTCTTCACGTTTCCCGAGGTGGCCTCGGTGGGCAGGTCGGAAGAGAAGTGCCAGGCGGCCGGCATGGACATCACGGTCGGCAAGGGCTTCTACCGGGCCAACGGCCGCTGCCATGCCGAGAACATCACCAACGGCCAGTTCCACGCGGTCCGCGACAATGCGATGAACGAGATCGTGGGCATCAGCATGGTGGGCGATATGGCAACCGAGTTCGTCGCCTTTGCACGGACGCTGCTCGGCACGTGCGAGCCGATCCGCAACATCACGTTCCCGCACCCAACGATCTCCGAGACGATCGAGGACGCCCTCCACGAAGCCCTCGGCGGGTTGCTCTTCGAGCAATAACAAGCCCAAGAGATCAAATCGCAAAGGACGCCAAGGATCGCAGAGGTAAGAGCGGGAATCTATGATTCATCCCTCTGCGTCCGCAGCGTCCTCTGTGGTGAACCAGATTGAGACAGCCTCCTTCCTGCCAAGTCACCCGCGCCCCGCCAGGCCGATTGAACCGAAGTCCAATAATTTGTCGATTTTCCGCTTGACAGCCCCCCCATACAATCGGTTGTGCACTATGGATTAGTGCAATAAGCGATTTTGCCTGTGAGCGGATGTGACCGCTGACGATAAAGGACGAATCTTCGGATGCATAGGAGTGGAGGAATTGAACATGCAGATCTTCGCCACCAACCCACCTCTTCCGATTCGACGACAATACGCTCGGGTCGGTCATCGATCTCGGTGCCGTGTTGCTCGGTGGGCAGAACATCGATGTGGATGCTCTGGCATGGTCGTCTGAGCACGGGCTGCTCGCTTTCCAGGTCACCACGGTTGCTGCACCCACTTCATCGCTGCTGTCGATCAACAGTGGGACTGCCGCGGCGGTACCGATCGGCTAGGAAGCCCAGGGCACAGGGAAGTACGCAAGAACCGGATGAGCCCCAACCTTTCTCGCCCAAGACGCCGCAGAATTTCGCCGGTCCACGAAGGGTATGCAATCAAAAGGAGGTATGGTAAGGTAGCTCCAATGAAACACCAGGCAAAAGAGGACGTTATTCGTTTGGCAATCCGCGATTGCGGGCTGGCTGAATATCGGCAGGTGCTGGAGTTGCAGCAGCGGTTGCAGGAGCAGCGCCGGGCCGGATTGATCGGCGACATCGTGTTGGTCGTCGAGCATCCGCCGGTGATTACGCTGGGGGCGCACAAGAGTTCCAACAAGCTGCTCGCCTGCCCGGAAGAGCTGGCCCGGCGGGGCATCGACCTCGTCGAGATCCGCCGGGGCGGGGGGACCACCGCCCACAATTTCGGGCAACTGGTGTTCTATCCGATCCTGAACCTTCAGGGCCTTGGGCTCGACATCAATGCCTACGTGCGGACGCTGGAGCAGATCGGGATCGAACTTCTGGCCGGGCTGGGCGTTGCGAGCAACTGCAAGAAGGGCTTCCCCGGCTTGTGGGTGAACGAGCGCAAGATCGCGTCCGTCGGCGTGCGGGTGTCGCGGTTCGTCACCTGCCACGGCATGGCGATCAACATTCAGAACGATCTGAGCATCTTCGAATGCATGGTCCCGTGCGGGCTGGACGGCGTGGCAATGACGTCGGTCCAGAAAGAAACGGGACGGACTTACGATATGAAAGAGATCAAGGAACCGTTGGCCGTCCTGCTGCATCGGCATTTGGGCGGCGCCGCTGCACACGATACGAGGATGGTGGAATCATGACGGAGCGGACGCGGAAATTGCCGTCGTGGCTGAAACGCCCCTGGCCGGCCGGGCACAGCTTTCAACACACCCGAGAGACGGTGGAGTCGCTGGGACTGGAGACCATCTGCACGAATGCCAACTGCCCCAATCGCGGCGAATGCTGGGGCCGGGGCACCGCGACGGTTCTGATCCTGGGCAACGTCTGCACGCGCAACTGCAAGTTCTGCTCCGTCGCCACGGGCAAGCCGCAGCCGCCGGACCCGACCGAGCCGGCGCGCCTCGCGAATATGGCCAGGCGGATGGACATCAAGTACCTGGTCATTACCAGCGTCAACCGGGACGACCTGCCCGACGGCGGCGCAGGCCAGTTCCGCGACTGCATCAACGAGGTCCGGCGGCAGTGCCCTGCCATGCGATTCGAGATTCTCACGCCGGACTTCAAAGGCTGCACGGAACAGGCGTTGGAGATTCTCGCAGGCGCCCTGCCGTTCGTGTTCGCGCACAATGTCGAGACCGTGCCATCCCTCTACTTTGTGGCGCGGTCCGGCGGCAACTACGAGAAGTCTTTGCAGTTGCTCCGAATGGCACGCGACCGATATCCGGGCGTCCAAACGAAATCCTCGATCATGCTCGGCCTGGGCGAACGCGATGAGGAGGTAGAACAGGTGCTGCGAGAGCTGCGGCAGGCCGGATGCGACCGAGTCACCATCGGCCAGTACCTCAAGCCATCCAAGGACTCGCTCGACGTCGTCGAATACATCACGCCCGAGAAATTCGCCTGGTGGGGGAACCGGGCGGCGGAGATCGGCTTCGGCTGGGTCCTCTCCTTGCCCTTCGCACGAAGCTCGTACTTCGCCGAGCGGGAAGACGCCCGATAATGCCGACGTGAAGCGGGCCTCGTGAAGCGTGAAACGCCCGAATGCACCTGCACGCTTCACACTCCACGTCTTCGGATTTGGCAATCACCCGATTGCACCGTATCTTTTGTTGGAGCCATTGAAGTTTGTCACCGTGTTGCGGTCACGTCATCATCCGAGGATTATAATGAAACAGGCCAGAATGATCCGACACGCAGGGCAGAAGGGCTCCGCGCTTGTCATGTCACTCATGTTCGTCGTCATATTCTCCGCCCTGGCAGCGGCCGTGGCCGGCATGTCCGGCGCCAACGTCCAGATCGCAGAGAATCAACAAAAGGCGGACAACGCTCGTGCGTGCGCCGAATCCGGGCTGGAGGTGCTCCGATATTGGATCAACAAGGTTGAGATTTCCGGACTGATAGCAAACGACCAGCGGTTCGGCGAGTTGGCGACCGCATTCCAGAGCGAATTGTCCGACGCCGGGATCACGAACATCGCCCCCACCTACGACGGCAGCTCCACCATCACGATCCCCAATGTCCCGCTTGAGTCGAGCCTGGGCGGGAGTTTCTCCGCTGTCCTGACCAAAATCGACAACGATACCGTTCGGCTGGACGTAACGGGGCACTGCAGGTCATTCAGCCGGACGATTCGCTCGAACTACTGCTTTGAAACGCGGGCCAACACCGTGTTCGACTTCGGGGTCGCCTCGAAGGGCCCGATTTCCCTGTCCGGAAACGTCGAATTGGAGGGCGTGAACATCGAAGTCGAGTCGAACGCCTACATCGAGAGCGAGAACGCGATGCTGGCGCTGTCGATCATCGGCAATTCCCACATCGCCGGCGAGGTGAAGATCGTCAACCCGGACGCCTATGTCTATCTCCAGGGCGGCAAGGCCGGCATCGGCGGCGAAACCGGGGAAGACGCCATGAACCACGTGACGATCGGCGTGGGCTCCTGTGCATTTCCCGAGATGAATCCCGACCTGTTCACCGGCTATGCCACTCGTGAACTCACGCCGGAGGACAACACATCGGCCGACGCCACGTATACGAACCTCAAAATCCCGGCAGGCATGAATCCGAGCTTTTCGGGACAGGTCACCCTCAAGGGGGTCGTCTACATCCAGGCGCCGAACGTCGTCACGTTCTCCGGCGGAGTCGATGTCACGGCCATCATCGTCACCGACGGGGAGGACACCGACAACTCGGCGACAAACCGTCTCATCTTCATCGGCAACGTGACCGGCCATCCAATTACGGAATTGCCGGACACAACGGAATTCGCGGGCGTGCGCGACCAAATCGGGACGTTCATCATCGCACCGGGCTTCCACGTCGGCTTTGGAGGCAGCTTCAGCACGCTCAGCGGCGCCATCGCCGCCAACGGAATCCAGATGTGGGGCAACGCCGGCGGCACGATCAACGGATCGATCATCAACTACTCGGATGCACAGATGGGCCTGCAGGGCAACACGGATTTGTACTTCAATCGTTCCGGTCTTGTTGAGCCTCCGGCCGGCTTCGTGCCCCAGTTGATATTGAATTACGACAACTCGTCGTACTCGGAAGTCACTCTCTAAGAAATGAGGAACACATCATGCAACGGGTATCCATAAGAACTCTCGCCCTGATGGTGGAGCTGCTGCTGGCGGTCGTCGCCGTGCAGTGCCTGCCGGCGGCCAAACCTGTGAAAGCCGGCGCCGTATGGCTGGCAGGAAACTCCACGGGAGACGTGTCCACGCCATCGGAAGTCAACGATTGCCCCGTAGGCACCTGACGGGCCCTGCACCGAGCACGATCCCGATCGCCCATCATCGCACCTTGGCCCCCCGCGTGTCGGTCTGTTTCTGAATGGGGGCCGCCGGCACGAGGGGTGTCAACCTTCCAGGGACATCCCCGCGATTTCTTTCTATTCTCCCATCTCGCAATTCCCCGCGCCGCCGTTTCCGCACCCCGCTCAATTCCGAAAAATCTTCCGCGAATTGGCATCCCGGCGGCTGTTTCCTATGTTCTATAGAGAGGCATATAGAACAAGTGGATCGGAGAAGCATCAAGCTGTTTTCCTGGGGGGAGAATCATGCTTACCGCACGCAAAAGCCGCCGCGCACGCCGCGGGGTCGTCCTCGTACTGTCCATGATCTTCATCGTGGTGTTCTCGGCCCTGGCCGTGGCCCTGGCGTCCGTCTCGGGCGCCAACATCGAAGTGGCGTCCAACCAGCACAAGCTCAACAACGCGCTGCACGCCGCCCAGTCGGGGTTGGAGTGCGTGCGCTACCTCATCACGAGCGTCACGGCAACGACGAGCTGGCCGGCTCCGACGGGCTTGAACTACGTCACCGACGAGCAGGCCGGGACAGTATGGACCGTCCTGTGCAACTACGTGGACAGCGCCCAGCTCGACGGAAAGACGAATCCCCAGGTCGGCCGATTCTCCGACGCCGGCGGCGCCGGCGACAAGCTGACGACCGAGCCGATGGACTTCGGTGCCGAGAACGGCCAGTTCACGCTTCAGTTCTACCGCTACGATTCGGACATCCACACGATTCACGTCCGGTCGATCGGGACCGATGGAAACGCGGCAAGATGCGTCGCCATGGCGATGGATATCACCAAGGACCGCGAAGTCCTGGAGTATGCGATTGCCACGCAGGGCCGCATGTGGCTCACCGGCGACACCACCATTCACGGCGACATCTACAGCTCGTATGGACGCAAGTACAACTCGAGCGGCACGTCCTACACGCTGTTGCCTTTGGCGCCCTTCAACATGACGGAGGAGGCAACCGTGGAAGGCACGGTCAACACCGTCCTGTCCAATGCGGACATCGACACGCGGTCCTATCAGCTCGAGACGCTCAACGCGGATGACAAGCCCATGTTCTATTTTGGGACGACGGTCTATCACGAGGACGGAAGCGCCGTCTCCGGCACGTACGGCACCGTGGACAGCGAGGGCTATCTCGTCGACACGAGCGGCAACGCGGTCTATGACGTGGACGGCAATCGCGTGCCCCTCGATTTTGCGAACCGCGTCTACAGCAGCAACGATGAGATCCAGGCGTACCATGAGAACGTCAACTACGGCCAGCCCCGGTCCGCGGACATATCCGGCCTGAAGATCAGCGATTACAACACCGTGGACTACAAGAGCGCCATTCCCACGGTGTACCGTTCCGCTTCCGGCTCGCTCATCGAAAACGGCGTCCTGTCCACCAGCGACGTCGCCTGCGTGACGGAGTACTTCCCGCACGCCGCCCTGGACAGCGGCGGCTACACCACCCGCTCCGGCAGCAGTCTGCCCCTCAAGCGATACGTCTATGAGGACAAGACGCTGAGAAACGTCGTGGTCGAGCAAGGCACGAACGCGCTGTTCAGGAACTGCACGTTCGAGGAGGTGCTGTACGTCGACACGAAATATGAGGGTCCCAGCGTTTCCCTGCCTTCGTCCTACACCTCCTCTGCGATCACCAGCTTCTTGTCCACTACCAAGAACTACAACAACATTCGCTTTGAGAATTGCACCTTCAACGGCGTCATCGTCACGAATACGCCCCAGAGCCTGAACAGCAACTGGTGGATGGGCAACAACCTTTATTTCACCGGCGCGGCCACGTTCGACAATCAGTCCGACGTCCAGGAAGCGACGATCCTGGCGCCCCATTTCAATGTCAACCTGGGCAACACCAACCCCGACCAGAACCAGAACAACATCCTGACCGGCGCCATCGTCGGCGGCATCGTCGATATCCGTGGCAACGCCCAGATCTACGGGACGATCATCTCGATGGCGGATACCTCGAGCTATTCGTCGGGCTACGTGACCAACATCGGCGTCACCCTCGACGACGGCGGCTCGGAAACCACCGAGCTTGGCGACGTCGGGGTGATCAGCATCACCCCGGAAGCGGACATGATGCTTCCCAGCGGGATCAAGAGCCCGATCATCATCAAGCCGAACACAAAGACGTATTCGGAAACCATTTAGCCTGCCGTAGAAGAACGTACCTGGTGTCAACTGAACATTGTGTTGGAGGGAAAACGATGAAACGAACATCCTTCAGAACGCTCATCCTGCTTGTGGGACTGCTGGCCGTCGTGGTCGTCCACCAGCTTCCGGCGTGGACGCCGTCGGCCGGGGCCGCCATGGTGCGGTTGGACGACGATCCCAATGACCCCGTGGACCCGAACACCCCCGACGAGCAGACAGATCCTCAGCCGGAAGCCGCGGTCGGCGCGCCAACCCCCTGGGGTCTGTGACAAACCATGTAGGCATTCTGTCACCTGGAGTGCCCGCGACGATGCCCACAAGGCATCGTCGATCTATCGCCGGAGATGATGTCGCAGGTGTGTGCCAGCCTCCTGCAGGTGTCGTCTCCGGCTTTTTGTTTTTCCGCCGCGGAACGCTTCCCCGGCCTGTCCCGCCGGACAATCCCGTCACCGCAACCAGACCGATCTCTTGCCCTTTGACAAAGGACGACGGATATGGTCTAATCCCGCGAACCTGTTTCGATACCCGGCAGCCCACAGGAGAAACCCAATGCCCAAACGAACAGACATCAAGAAGGTCCTCATCATCGGCTCCGGCCCGATCATTATCGGCCAGGCCTGCGAGTTCGACTACAGCGGCACCCAGGCATGCAAAGCGCTTCGCAGGCTCGGATACCAGATCGTCCTGGTCAATTCCAACCCGGCCACGATCATGACCGACCCCGGCATGGCCGATGCGACCTATATTGAGCCGCTGACGCTCGCGGCGGTGACGGAGATCATCAAGGTCGAGCGGCCGGACGCCCTGCTGCCCAATCTCGGCGGCCAGACGGGTCTGAACCTGGCCTCGGAGCTGGCAGCCGCCGGCGTGCTCGACCAGTACGGGGTCCAGGTCATCGGCGTGAAGGTGGACGCCATCAAGCGGGGCGAAGACCGCCAGGCCTTCAAGGACACCATGCAACGGCTGGGCATCGACATGCCCCGCAGCGAGATCGCCTACAGCGTGGAGGAGGCGGAAAAGATCGCGGAGAAGCTCGGCTATCCGGTCATCATCCGTCCGGCCTACACCATGGGCGGCACCGGCGGCGGCGCCGTCTTCAACGTGGAAGAGCTCAGAACGATCGCCGGTCGGGGTCTCGCCGTCAGTCTGGTCCACCAGATCCTCGTCGAGGAATCCGTCCTGGGTTGGGAGGAACTGGAGTTGGAGGTCGTCCGCGACGCCAAGGGCCGGAAGATCACCGTCTGCTTCATCGAGAACGTCGATCCCATGGGCGTTCACACGGGCGACTCCTACTGCACCGCCCCCATGTTGACCATTGACACCGCCCTCCAGGAGCAGCTCCAGAAGTACTCCTACGACATCGTGGACGCCATCGAAGTCATCGGGGGGACCAACGTTCAATTCGCGCACGATCCGAAAACAGACCGCGTCGTGGTTATCGAGATCAATCCCCGCACATCGCGTTCATCTGCGCTTGCTTCCAAAGCCACAGGCTTCCCCATCGCTCTCATTTCAGCCAAGCTCGCAGCCGGTGTAAATCTGGATGAAATACCCTACTGGCGTGGCGGCACACTCGATAAATACATTCCGTCCGGCGACTATGTCGTGATTAAATTTGCACGGTGGGCTTTCGAGAAATTCAAGGGCGCTGAAGATAAGCTGGGAACACAGATGCGTGCGGTAGGCGAAGTAATGAGCATTGGTAAGACATATAAGGAAGCTTTTCAAAAAGCAATAAGATCACTGGAAAATGGCAGGTATGGGCTTGGTTTCGCCAAAGATTTTCACGATAAATCTCTTGACGAACTTTTATCTCTTTTGAAAGAACCTACCAGTGAACGTCAATTTATTATGTACGAAGCACTGCGCAAGGGTGCAGATATACAAAAGCTGTATGAAAAGACATATATTAAGCCATGGTTTATCCAGCAAATGAAAGAACTGGTAGAACTTGAAGAACAGATACTGAATTACAAAAGCAAAATGCTTCCTGATGATCTGTTTAGAAAGGCTAAACAGGATGGTTTTGCAGACCATTACCTATCTCAGCTAATCAATCTGCCGGAAAAAGAAATTCGCAAACAACGCATCGCTCTGGGAATAACTGAAGCATGGGAACCAGTGCCAGTCAGCGGCGTAGCGGAAAGCGCAGCTTACTATTATTCTACATACAACGTCACAGACAGGTCCAGTAGTAGCAAAAAGAAAAAAGTTATGGTTCTTGGCGGTGGTCCTAATCGGATAGGACAGGGCATTGAATTTGATTATTGCT